>CAJUAE010000042.1:0-26358 GCA_910583965.1 uncultured Lachnospiraceae bacterium | reverse complement strand
TCCCTTTGGGGCACTGTCAGTTACCTGTTGGGGAAGTTCAGACTTTCCCTTTGGGGCACTGTCAGTTACCTGTTGGGGAAGTTCAGACTTTCCCTTTGGGAAATTTCCACTGCACCCTACATTATCCTGTGCTAATGACTGCGCTAATGACTGCGCTAAATTGTTTTTCCATTCAGCAACTTTTTTGTCAATATTCTCTGTAATTGGGCGTATATGCGTAGTTTGAGATCCATCAAAGCGGTATTTTCTGACTTCTACAAGTTCCATTCCTCTACACGTCAATTTCTTAATTGCGCGGTCATACTGTTTTTTGGAAATTCTTATTTCCTGCATCCAGTCTTCCCTGCGTTTTGCAATCCAATAATGGCCATCTTTATATATGCCCGCTTTAATACCATTATTTTTACCTTCTGAGAACCAATACATAATCTGAGACAGCAGCGTTCCTGCTATCAGATCCCCTGTGATATCGATATATGCATGTAAAGTATAATTAAAGCTATGTCTAAAAAGATACTCAACCTTTGCATCAATTTCATCTTTGGTTAAACCTTGTTTTTCCATAAGTAATTCCTCCTATTTTCTATCTGTTTTTAAACCACATTGTACCAAGGGTATCCGTTAAATACCCTTTTCAGACCTCTATATATTTAAAATGTGTCAGAATCTGACACACTATTCTATATTATAGACAATCCCATACACATGATAATCCTGTTCAAAATCTATCACACCCTTCTGATGAGCGATTGTATGGTGCATTCGACACAGACATATCTTTCTGTTCTCTGTATCGTCATAGTGCCGCCTATCGTGCCCCATGCCGATTGCGTCCCAATGATGTATCTCTCCAGCTCTGCCGCATATTGCACATTTCCTATGTTTGATACATTGATACAAATACATGTCAATATCGTCGGTTCGGTCCGAAAGCCGTTCAGATGCGATTACACCATATTCAAGGCAGAAATCTATAAGTGTATTGATAAAATCCCTTGCAACGCTCATGGAGCAGTCTGAAAGAGAAAAATAATCGCAGCCCGTCTTTGTGATATACACATACTTCATTACTTCTTTTGTTTCCTCTGGTGTATATCCTGTATATCCTGATATGTCACGCAACGTTGCATAGATTTTTCTGCGCTGGTCAGATGATAAAGTACGCCCATCAAGCAACCGCATGGAGACATTACTAATCTGCTTGTCCATTATCTCTGCTGCCAAGTCAGCATTTTCAAAATGGACCACAAGATCAGTACTACCATTATTGTCGCGTACTGCTGTTATCTTTCCATCTTCCATTGTCTCACTTCCTTTGTGCTTTCTACGTGGCGCACAGGCTCCCACACCTGTACGCCTTAACGGATACTACTGGGATTGTGATGCATATGCACCACGTACAAAGCACATATATTGTTTGTCCCACATGCCCCCTGCGCGGCACACAGGCATATTTCGTCCTGTGTCCGCTCCATATTAAAACAAAGTATTAGAAGCTGCGACACACCAGCATATGTGTCGCGCGAGAAGCATGTGAGCCTACTCATAGTTTCATAAGTTTCACTATTTCCTCGTCTGTCGTTTCCAACTTTGTAAAAATTGTCAACAAATCTCTGTATGTAAAATAACCTCTTGCCAAGCGATTGCAGAATGCTGGTTGGGTTATATTTAATTCTTTTGCCATATCTACTTGCCTAATATGCATTGCATACATTCTACCAACTATATATGCTGATAAATCTGCCTGCTTGTAATCCTTCTTTTTAATGGCTACCCTTGGCATATTAACCACCTTTCTTATTCTTCGGTTATATCTCATTTTGCAATCTATACACAGTTCTTACCATAAACTTTCTTTACAAAAGCCTTACAAGTCTCATCTGTCCTTCTTGTCCTCATTGCGCGTCCAGCACAACAATGACCTGAATATATTGGCGTATAATGCATATCTACTTTGATGTAATGCTGAATAAAGTTTTTACAGTATTCACAGTTCATTGGTGCGCTTGCGTTTGTTCCACATATATTCTGTAGTTCTTCTACCTGCGCCTTTAAGGATATGTTTTCTTGCTCAAGTTCCTTAACTTTGTCTGCTACCATTGTGTTTAACCTCCTCTATTAGTGTTCATATTGAGCACTATTTTCTATTATCATAATGCTCGATATGAGCACTGTCAATAGAATTTTTAATAGTGTACAATATGAACATCAAAATTATAGGAGGGACAATCTATGTCATTCGGAAAACGCCTTAATCTATCCAGAAAAGAGCATGGTCAAACTGCCCAAAATATGGCGGATATGCTTGGTATTGGTGTTCGCTCTTATCGCGCCTACGAAAGCGATGACAGAGAACCTTGTTTTGAAGCTTTAATCAAAATTGCTGATTTTCTCGATGTATCTACCGACTATCTTTTATGTCGAGATGAATTTCTCTCAAAAAACGCTGATTAACGTCAAAAATATCCTCTAACATATCCCATATCCAGATACCACCAAGTCTTTCTCCACTCTCTATCGCCTTGTAATATCGTTCATTTATTCCTAATTTGTCTGCCATCTGCTGTTGTGTCATGCCCGCCTTTTGGCGGGCTTCTTTCAAATTTTTTCTCATCTCATTGGTGCGCTTGCGTTTGTTCCACATATGTTCTGTAGTTCTTCTACCTGCGCCTTGAGTAATATGTTTTCCTGTTCTAGCTCCTTAACTTTGTCTGCTACCATTGTGTTCACCCCCTGATTTGTGATAAAATAAAATATTAAATCTTTAATTTTAATATTATCACGTCATTTTGTTCGTGATTTAATATTATCACGTCATTTTGTTCGTGTCAATATGACAGGAGGTATTTTTATGCAATTTTACGAAAAACTCAAAGAACTTAGAATGTCAAAAGAACTAACTCAACATTACATGGCAGAACAGTTACAAATTAATGATCGTTCATATCAAAATTATGAATACGGAAAACGGGAACCCGATATCAAATCTCTAATTTTGTTATCTGTTATTTTGAATGTTTCTCTTGATGAGCTACTTTGTCGGAATGATTATTTGAAATCTCTCGAAGCTCCCGTTGATGGACATTAAATAAATCCTCCAACATATCCCACAAAGTAAAATCACCAGTTCTTTGACCGGCTTCAATATGTTGATAATATCTTTCATGAATACCTAAATACTCAGCTACTTGTTTCTGTGTCATGCCCGCCTTCTGGCGGGCTTCTTTCAGATTCTTTCTCATGCTCATACCTCATTACTGTTTCCTTGTCTTTTCTTTTTCCTTGCCTTATACTGTACTTACAGGTGTTGCAGCACCAGTACATAAGAAAGGAGATATTATCCATGGTATTAACTAAAGATGCAAAAACTGTTCTTTTTACCTTGTATAAGGAATATGAAAAGCGAAAAAAGAATGGAACTTCTAAATCAAAAGCTAAAAACTTCGATTCCGCTAAATCAATCCAGGAAAATTTTTTTCCAAAAATGCTTTTAGAAGATGTTGAAGATTCCCTCCGTGAACTTGGGCGCAATGATTTCCTTGATAATTTTTACGCCGACAACACCATATATTTTTGTTCACTGTCAGACTCTGCAATCGCTGTAATGGAATCTCAAACAAAAGAAACTGTTTTAAATATTGCTGACTTTATCGCTAAATTTATCCCATAACTCCCAATCATCAGCTACCAGATCGTCTCCTGTCGGATTCCAGTTTCGACAGGAGTTAATTTCTTTTCCATCACTGTAACTTACCACAATACAGGCGTCATAGGAATTTGTTGGCTTTATGAATGTATTATGCCATCCGCTCTCACGCCTTATATTATTTCTGTAAATCAGTTTGTGTTGTTCCATAGCTTTCCTTACTGCTTCTGATATCTTCACTTTTATCTTCCCGCCTCCTCCCTATACTGTTAATCCTGCTCTAAAATCGGATTTTTGTTCATGTAAACTCCTATGGCTTTACGACCTGCTTCGAAAACTGTTTCCCTTTCTGTTGCAAACAGGCAATCATAAGGCTTATTAAAGTACATACAAAACGCCTTGCATTCTTAATAGATTTCTCCCAGTTCGTTTATTTGTACCTACTGATTCATCCAGTGAATATACTGTATATTTATACAAGCTGCTTGGTCGGGTTCCGCTGGTTCTCTTCTCTTTTCAAGTTCATCACAGACTGAGCAAAATTAAGTGACTTTAAAACAGTCAACGCTGCTTCTTGCCCTTTCTCATTTAGGTTCATGAAAAGAGTGTTAAACTCAACTGTGCGCTGTACGGTCCCTTTTGTCTGTGTCATACGCTCACCTCTCTTTCTCTTTGTGTGTTATAAACACAATTTAGCATATATTTATAGTGTTGTCAACACTTATTTTGAAATAAAATTGTGTTGACTGGTTCGTTTTTGTGTTGTATTATGTACTTATTCATATCAAAGGAGGTGTTCCCACTGTCTAACAGAGTAAAAGCAATACGAGAGTCATTAAAATTATCTCAACGAGAGTTTGGTGAAAAGCTAGGTGTGAGCCGTGATGTAATAAGTAATATTGAATATAACCGTGTATCGCCTAAGGAGCTGTTGTTACGTCATATATGTGAACTGTATAATGTAAATCAACACTGGTTGGAAACCGGTGAGGGCGAAATGTTTAACGGTGATCTGAAAGAAGTCAGTAAATATGATGAAGCATTCCAGATCTTCAAATCATTGCGCCCAGATTTCCAAGACTATGCACTTGATCAGATTAAAAAGCTTGTCGAACTACAGAGTAAAAATGTTGATTAAATCTTTAAAATGGCATATAATGAAAGAAAACGTGACATGATTCAAGGTCATGCCACGTTTTCATATGGAAGGAGGTGAGAGCCATGCTCAACCCAAGTCAGAAAGCCGTCTTAGCGACTGATGCCTGCCTTGCATTTGTACTGGTTGCCATTGCGTGCATGTACCCAGTACAGAGCATCATAGCTGCTTTGGTGCTTGGCAAAATTACCTTCCGATAAAATAAATTACATAACCTAATTGAAAATAATGCTATTTTCAATGCTTGGATGAAACTGGACATGCTGCAATTCGTGGCATGTCCTTTCAATTTTTCTGTATATTTATACACGTATTTCATCAGCAACAATTAAACGAACTGGGACATAGATTTTTGTTCCAGCGCGACGGTTAACGTATTCCTCAAATTCACTTTTCTGCATCACTTGAATTTTCTTCTTTACCCCAGTAGAAAAATTACTCCCTTTTCGGAAAAGTGTTCCTACTGTATATTTACCTCTCTTTCTGTGTATGTTCATACAAGTTGCCCGGATACTGTCTTGGATTCTTCTTTCAGAGAAGCCAGCCCACGACTAATTAAATCCCGAATCATGTCATTCTGGGTTCCTCTGTAATAGCGTTCTTTCTTTGCTGAATCCAGTTCTGCTTCCATACTTGGTGTTACAGAAATTGTGAACCTCTTTAAATCTGTAGCCATGTATTCACCTCCTTTGGTTCGGTGGTTCACTGAACCTCTTTTGTTTATTATAGTGGTTCACTGGTTCACTGTCAATAGTCTTTTTTCAAAAATTGGTTCTTTACATCTCTGGTTCACTGGTGTATAATCGCAAGTGAGGTGATGCAAATGGCTACTGACAAGCCCAGATATACTGTTTCTGTAGACAATGAGTTATTTCAAAGAATTGAGGACTTCCGATTTGAACATCGTTTTCAAACACGGTCAGAAGCTACTGTAGAACTTATTCGTTTAGGACTGGAAGCCCTAAAAAAGGAGCAAGAAGAAGGGGAATAGCCCCTTCTTTCTGCATATTTATTGGCTCTTATTCACTGGGTACACAATTCCGAAAAGGGAGAAAAATTAACAAGAAATGATACATTTTTATCTTCCACCACTACAATTTCCTCATGCTCATAACTAACGCCCTCAATCCTTTGCAATTCTAATGCCAGTATCTCAAGCATACTCTCAATATAAGCAAACGTTTTAACAATATATGAATTGCATTCTCCCTTTTCGGAAAAGTGTTCCCACTGTATATTGGAACAACTTTTCGTGTATGTTTATACAAGTTGCTTTGTCGGGTTACGCTGGTTCTCGGATATACTCTGCTGTGCTAAAATCCCCATGATGAAAATTCTTACTTTCTCAATCGTGGTATCATCCTTGATTTTCTCAATGTCCTCTTTTAAGGTCTGTTGTGCTTTAGTCATCAATCCTTCCTCCTTTCTGTTGTCTTTAGCAATACTATATATTGCTTATAACAATTTGTCAAGTACTATTTCAATACTTTTTATTGACATAAGCAATATTTTCTGATATACTTTCACCAGTGAGGTGACTATTATGATTTGTGACAGATTAAAAATTCTTTTAGATGAACTGAATATTTCTCAACGTCAATTTGCCATGAAAATAAACCTTGATGCTGGTTATTTTTCAAAGATAATGCGTGGTAAGGTCAATCCACCTGATCGGATACTGCTACTTATTGAAAATGTCTTTAATGTAAACAAAGATTGGTTAGAAAACGGTCAAGGCGAAATATTTTCTAACCAGGGCATATCTTTGGCAAAAAAGCAAGTCTTAGAATCTATAGATTCTTTGAGTGATGAACAAGTGAATGCTGTTTCATCTTTCATTAAATACTTGACAGAGAATAAGAATTAAGGGAGGTCAACATCCCTTTCTTTCTGCATATTTATAGGCTCTTATTCACTGGGTACACAATTCCGAAAAGGGAGATTGCATTTTTGCTTTTCAACTTCAGTACGAGTTTCTTTCAAATAATCCGCAATGCAATACATATTATTAAGCTTTTTCTCAAAGAGTTGTATCTGTTCCAGCCCTTTCCTATTTTCTCTAACTATGTTCTTTCTTGCCTTCTGGCGGGCTTCTTTCAAATTTTTTCTCATCTACGCTTTCCTCTTAATACATCTACAAATTACAAAATTAACTACCAATTTTTCCCAAAATACTATTCCATTTTACAATTTTGTAGTATACTGGACTTGTACTAAAATTTCTCCAGAAAGGAAGGTATTTAAAAATGCGGAAAAAACTTTTAAAATCAACACTATTGACTCTATTATTCAGTCTACTTTTCTCAATCAATGTCTTTGCTGCCGAACTTACACAAGACGCTGCAGGTATTCACTACCAGAATGATGATGGAACTTTTGTGAAGTCCTCATGGGTAGAAATATCCAATCTCTGGTTTCTCTTTGATGCAAACGGTGTCTGTGTAAATCCTGCTGGTGCACTTGCACCTGACGACACTGACGGAAATTATCAAATTGTAACTTCTTACACTCCGTTTGCTACCACAGACACAGCCTTGCTTAATCAATACTTGACAAATGGCAGCGTAGTGAATGTTAATGGTCAGTATTTCATGACTCCATCTGCTTCAACTGTTATTCGCAATGCAAACCGTATTACGAGCCAAACTGTACAGCAGATTCCAGAACAATCACTACAGTCAGAAACAACACAGGAAATTGTTGACGAAACTCCCAATGAACAAGAAAAAGTTACATATGTTTGGTTATCCGCTACAGGAAACAAATATCATAGTTATGACCACTGCGGCAATATGAATCCTAAGAAAGCCAGAAAAGTTACATTATCAGAAGCCGAAAGTCTTGGCAAAACAGCATGTAAAAACTGCTGGTAACATTTCTTTAAATAAAAACTGAATATTTCATCTGTGGCTGACCTATAATGTCAGCCACTTTTATTTCTTCGCAACATTTTGATAGCATCCAGTTCTGCACTTGTCTGCGCCGCCTTTATACCAGCATTAAATCCTTCTGCAAAAACAGTGACAATCGCAATCTGTGTATTGTTTGCTTTGTTAATTGTCTTGAAGATATTCTCAAGACCTGCTGCCTTTGTTAATTCCTTTGCTACCATATTGTTCACCTCTCTTTCAAGTTTCTTTAAAGCACATTATAGTGTATTAAAAGCACTTTGTCAATAACTTTTCGTTTATCAAAGAAACTTTTTTGTTGACCTTCAATGAAAAAAATGTTATTCTTGATTTATGGGGGTGAAAAATTACGATGAATGAACGCATTAAAAAGCTAAGAAAACAGCTCCATCTCACACAAGATGAGTTTGGTAATAAACTTGGAGTTGCCAATAGTTCAATTAGCAATATAGAAAAAAATAGATATGGTATAACGGACCAAATGATTAAATTAATGGTTAAAGAATTTGGTGTCAATGAAAATTGGCTTCGCACTGGTGAAGGTGAAATGTTTCCTGAATTTGACAGAGCTAATGCTATTGCTGAACACGTAGCCCAAATTATAAAAGAAAATCCTAGCTCTTTCAAAAGTCGCTTTATCTCATTCCTAATAAAAATGACAGATGAACAATGGAATTTCTTTGAAAATTTACTATGCAATTTTTTAAGGAGTGAAAACTATGAATGAACGTGTTAAAGAATTAAGAAAATCAATGAATCTTACTCTCGAAAAATTTGGTAACAGATTGGGTGTCGGAAAATCAGCTATCTTTAAAATCGAAAGTGGTGAAAACAGCTTGACCGACCAAATGGTTAAATTAATGGTTAAAGAATTTGGTGTCAATGAAAATTGGCTTCGCACTGGTGAAGGTGAAATGTTTCCTGAATTTGACAGAGCTGATGCTATTGCTAAACTTGCAGACGATATTATGACAGAAGTTCCAGACTCTTTCAAAAGCCGACTTGTCACAGCACTTGCGCAAATGACAGATGAACAGTGGAAAGTCTTAGAAGATATTACATATAAGGTTGTTGGTGGTGAATATCCTATGCCAAATCAGAAAGACTGACCTAATCTGATCAGTCTTTCTGATTCTCTTGTTGCTCTCTTTTTAATGTCAGTGCCAAGAACGTTTCTATCATTCTTATACGTTCTTCATTACAAATACGCATGAGCATAGCAACAATGTTTTGTTTCCTTTCTTCCATAGTATCACTCCTAACCATCTAATTTTTCCGCCTTTAAAAGATTCTTAACAAAATGATAAATCTCTTCCAAAATTTCTATATTGTCAATCTCCTTTATCATTCTGATAATTTCCTCTTTAAGTTCATCACAAGTCATCATATCTACATCTTTGTTCATTTCCGTTGCTCCTTTCATATTCATTATTCTTATATCTTGTTAATATGGTATCATAACACAACAAGAAAAATCTACCTGCATGTTTTCATATCTTATTTTTCAGATAAATTTCGTTAGATACCTACAAAAAAATAACCGTCATTTTTTCATAATTTACTGCATAATTACAAATAAATTTACAAAAATCAATAATACACTACTCTTTTCATACATCTCGTGTTATACTATTCTCATAAGTACAATTTTTGTTAATAAATTTTACACGGAGGTTCTTTATGAGCATCAATAATATTACCCCAGATACGGCTACCAAACAAGCAAATGATATAAAACTAAAAAACATTATACTTAAAGACGATATTCTAACTATACTTACTGAATCCGGCGATAAAAAATTTTCCGATCATATACAGAATTACATTTTGAAATTTTACAACATACAAACCCCTCTTATAGGAAAAAATTATCTGGAAGTTATTTTTTCACATCTGGCTTTAGACCAGCCTATTATCTTAAAGGCAAACGATAATGAGCCTACATTTGAAAAACTAAAAGATTTTTGCAAATATATGAAAAAGAATGCCAAGGTTGATATTGTAAAAAATAAAAATCAGCTTATCCAGCCCCAAAAAGGACACCCTATTTTATTAGTAGTAGGTATCCTTGCTATTATTTTTATATTATTTAGTGGAAATTCAGATAATACATCTGTTGATTCTGCTGTTTCTAGTCAATATGCAAAAATTGAAAACTTAGATATCCCAACAGAGTATAAGTCTGCGTTCAAAAAAGCTATTATTTACAGCGATACCATGTATATGTCAAAAGCTGGGATATATGAGCAACTCACTTCTGAGTTTGGAGAGAACTTTTCTTCCGAAGCTGCTCAATATGCTGTAGAAAATCTTGAAGCTGATTATAATAGTAATGCCTTGGTAAAGGCAAAAAGCTATAGTGATGATATGTATATGTCCAAATTAGGAATATACGACCAACTTATCTCTGAATATGGCGAAAAATTTACCAAAACAGAAGCACAATATGCTGTTGATAATCTCGATGCAGACTATAAACAAAACGCTTTGGAAAAAGCCAAAAGTTATCAAGATATGGGAATGTCGTCTAGTGAAATTCGTGATCAGCTCTGTTCTGAATATGGCGAAAAATTTACTAAAGCGGAAGCGAGTTATGCCGTTAAAAATCTTCCTAATAATTAATTGAATTGAAAAAAGTCTCTAAGTAATAAAGCTTTCGAGACTTTTTTCATACTCATTAGGCAGATTTATCTTCTCTAATAATGTCACAGTCGACACATAACACCAAAAATAAAATCTATATTTATGTTCTCAGATATTACATTTCAAGCAAATTTTGTCAAATACTAACAAAAAGGAGCTGTCATTTTTATAGTTTTTACAATATAGTAAATAAATAGTCAAATTTTTCCAAAGTACTATTATTTTTCTGACCTATGTTGTATAATTACAATAAATTTAATAACACACCATTTATGAAAGGAGGTAAAAATGAATAATAAAACAATTCTATTAAGTGGTGCTCATGGCGTTGGAAAGGGATTTTATTTGAGAAACACGCTTTCAAAATGCAATGCTTTTACAATATTAGAGGCCAGCAAACTAATTAGCCAATATAAAAAAGCTGATGATGCCGGATACAAAAAAGTAATTGATGTTTCGGATAACCAGCAAGTTCTATTAACTGCTTTAACCGCAGAACAATTAAAAATAACTGGCACTATCATTTTGGATGGGCATTTGTGCATATTGAATGCCTCTGAAGAAATCGAAAACATTCCTGAGAATTTTTTAAAAAAAGCTTCAATATGCGGAATTATCCTACTACAAGATGAGCCACAAAACATTATTAAAAGACAAAGTGAACGAGATGGTTCAGAACTTGAATATAACATTATAAAAATGATCCAACAAAAAGAGCTTGAATACTGTGAAGATTTATTATCTAAATATAGCCTTCCCTATAATATTATCAAACCCACTTGCAGCTATCAGGAATTTATTAAAATTATTAACGAAATGTGAGGTAAACTTATGAATCAAAATATCAAACAACAAAAGTTTTCTGATGTCAATTTATCCGATCCCTTCTTCTCTACGCTAAAAAATGATTATCCTAAGTTTGAAAATTGGTTTAATTCCCATCCTGACCGAAATGCTTATGTTCTATATGACGATACTAGAAACATTCAAGGATTCTTGCACTTAAAGAATGAGTCTGGCATTATTAATGACATCCGACCAAAAATAAATGCACCTAAAATCTTAAAAGTTGCCACTTTCAAGGTTGTAGCTCATGGCACTAAAATGGGGGAACAATTTATCAAGGTTATAATGGACAATGCTATAAATCAATCTGCTGATTTGTGTTATGTTACCATTTTTCCAAAACACCAAAACCTTATTAAGTTAGTTCAAAGTTTTGGTTTTGAAGAATATGGTGAAAAAGGAGATACCCTCAATCCCGAAAAAGTCTATGTAAAAGATATGCGAAAAATTACAGGCGACATTAATAAAGACTACCCCCTTATCAACAAAAATGGTACTCGTAAATATTTATTAAGTATTTATCCCCAATATCACTCTGTTATGTTTCCCGATTCTATTTTAACAACAGAAAACAAAGATATTATAACAGATATTTCGCACACCAATTCAATTCATAAAATATATGTCTGTTCAATGTCGCAAGTTGATGTATTAAAGTATGGAGATGTTATCGTTTTATACCGAACAAGTGACCAAAACAGGAGTGCCGAATACTCCTCTGTAGCTACTTCCATCTGTGTTGTAGAAGAAGTAAAACAACAATATGAATTTAGCAGTTTTAACGATTTTTTCAGTTATGCAAGTCAATACAGTGTTTTTGACCGACAAGATCTTGCTTACTGGTATGGAAGGGGCGGTTGTAAAACCATCAAAATGACATATAATGTTGCCTTAAGCAAAAGAATTGTACGTCATGATTTGATTGAAACAATCCGAATGGACCGAGATGCGTATTGGGGATTCATTCCAATTACAAACCAACAGTTTGAAGATATCATTTCCTATGGTAAAGTTAACCCCAAAATTTTTATTTGAAACATGTGTTCATTTTTCTTGCATATTATGAAATATTGGTGTATCATTATAGGGAGAATAATCAAAGAAGAAGGGAATACTATATGTGTGAAATATTATTATCAATAAAACCTGAGTTTGTAAACCTTATAATGTGTGGACAGAAAAAATATGAATTTAGAAAAAAACCATGTAAACAAAATGTTGACAAAATTATTATATATTCTACAAATCCCATTATGAAAGTTGTCGGTGAAGCCCATGTTGAAACAGTCTTAATTGATAAACCAGAGAATATATGGAATATTACTAAAGAAGAATCTGGTATTGAAAGAGATTTTTTTGATGAATATTATCGCGGAAGAGATCAAGCTGTTGCATATAAGCTAGAACATATTGTAAGATACCCCGAGCCTAAATCGTTAGCCGATTACGGAATATCCACTGCTCCACAATCATTTTGTTATTTAGGTCCCCAATATTCGCCACATTAGTTTATTTAAAGTAGTTAATCCTAAAAGGGGCTGTTGCAAGTAGATGAATAATCTATCAAAGCAACAACTCCTTTTTTATACCACACAAGCTGTGGACTTCGCACTCTAATTTGTGATATGATTTAACTACAGCCAACAAAAATAAGCCGCCCTAGTACCTACTAGAACGGCTCCCCAAATACCCTAAAAGGTACTTATTATTGCAAATATATTGTATCATCTTTAGGGTTTGTTTTCAATACAGAAAGGATGATAACATGAAAATTGAAAAACTTCCATCTGGAAGCTACCGGATTCGGAAAATGTACAAAGGAAAGACTTACACTGTTATAACAGATTATAAGCCTACACAAAAGGAGGCTTTACAGCTCCTGGCAGAAAAACTTGACAAAACTCCTGCCAAATCCGAACATTTAACCTTCAGGATAGCTGCAAAGAAATACATTGAAATGAAAAACAACGTTCTCAGTCCCAGAACCATCAAGGAGTACTCTGAAACTCCAGCTAGGTTGTCTGACACATTCAATGAACTTCAAGTATCTGATATCACTCAACAGGATATCCAAACAGAAATCAATATCCTGTCCAAAACCAAAAGCCCTAAAACTGTACGTAATTATCACGGCTTTATTTCGGCTGTTATAGGAACTTTTCGCCCCGATATGAAAATTCATACGACCTTGCCGCAAAAACTCAAATCTGAACCATATATTCCCTCAGATGATGATGTGAAACGTATCCTTACCAGTGCTCAAAACACAATGTATGAAATTCCACTCGCTCTTGCATGTTATGGACTGCGCCGCTCAGAGATATGCGCCCTCACAATAGATGATATCGTTGGCGATACTGTTACCATTAACAAGGCAATGGTACTTGACAAAGATAAGAACTGGGTAATCAAAACTACTAAAACTACTGCTAGTACCCGAACAATCATTATACCTTCACATATAGCAGAACTAATTAGAATACAAGGCTATGTATATAAAGGACATCCAAACAGCATAACCGATTTTTTAAGTGCTACACAAAAAAAGTTAGACATTCCACACTTTTCAATTCACAAACTCCGCCATTACTTTGCCAGTAAGATGTCTGCTCTTAACATTCCAGAAGAAAATATCTTGCAAATGGGTGGTTGGGAAACAGATCATGTAATGAAAAATATCTATCGTCATGCAATGGCTGATAAGAACAATGAAGCACAGCGAGAGGCTGCCAATAAACTCAGCAATGTGCTTTTTTCTTAACCTTGTCATGACAAATTTCATGACAAAAAATGATATAATTTTAATTAATATCGAATAAATGTACTAAATAATTTGACGACAAAAAAGAGCTGAAACCCTTTATTTTTCAAGAATTTCAGCTCTTTTTATTGTGTTGGCAGTATTCCTGCGTTACTGCGGATAACAGGACTTGAACCTGCACGGTCGCCCACCAGAACCTAAATCTGGCGCGTCTGCCAATTCCGCCATATCCGCACATTATGTTTTTCTCAAACACACTTCTGTATTTTAACAGATTAAAATACAGAAGTCAACTCTTTCATTAGGAATTTTATTGAAATATTTTTTATTTTATACTGTAATTTACCTAAAGCTAACATATCTTTAACACATTAATAAGAAGATAAATCTTTTCTACTCATTTATATGGACTGTAGCCTTTGCTTTTTCTATTGTATTTAGTTCAATATTGCCAAGACCACATTTTAATGTAATCGTTCCTTTTGCCTTGCTATCAGAATATATCTTTTTGGAACCCAAACACCGAATACTACTTTTATTTATTCTAACATTACCCAGCGCACAAGAAACGTCGTAATTAAAATCGCTCTCCTTATTATCTAACTCGAATTTGCAACTTCCCACACCACAATCTACTTTGATATCTTCATTGACACAACCTCTATAAACACAAGCCCCCACACCACATTCTAAATTCAGTGTGCCCACAGTAGCAGTTTTCATCTTTACTTCGCCAGCACCAACCTGCAGATCAAGCCTTCCTGATACTTGTAATCCCGCAGCATGCCATTTGCCTGCACCAATTTCCGCCTCCATTTCATTACATAAAACAGGAACTTCCTTCATATCAATATTGCCTGCACCAATTTCCAATGCAACATGTTCAAATATTTTTCCTTTTGGAAAACATAAGACAATTTGTGCTTCCTTCCAATTGAAATTGATGAGATGTTTTTTGCCCTCAACACCATAAAGTACTACAAGTTTTTGATTTCGCACTTCACAGACATAATCCATTTCCTGTAGACTTTCTGCTTCCACATGAATCAATGTATCCTCTGAACACTTGATTTGTACATTTGCTGTCACTACGCGGATTTCAAGACTTTTGATAGCGTCTGGCATAAACGTATCCTTTTTTGTTTCCATATTGCGCCTCCTTTTTATATATAAATACACTTTTGGAATCTTTTTGTATTTGATAATACAACAAATTTTTTTAAAAACTATACATAATAAATATCCACATTTCCAAAACTCGTATCACCATGCAGGCACAGTGTGACACTACTCGTCTCAATCGGTTTTCCATGCTCATTAACACCTCCAAAACAGTGTGCTAAATGATTTTGAATCCGCCATTCTTTGGGCAAATAGAGAATCATCTCCCCAAAATTGTTATCCACTTTCACATCGGCAATATTTCCCTGAATTATAACATTGTCAAAATATACTGTCATAGTTCCAAAATTATTCTCAAGACGTGCTTTGCAGAAGCAATCTGAATGAATATATCTTATCGCCGTACCAAAATTATTTTCGCAGCGAATATATTCTCCACCACACTGTTCACTACTTTTACCAATGCCATTGCTATTATTGTTGTTCCATTCAAACTCAATCGCACGCTTATATTGCTTTTTACTGCCAAATAACAATGTAAAACCAATACTGAGAAATAGCGCTGCTGCAAGAACAGTCCATGGCGTCAACGACTCAAGCCCTAATGGCTCATTATAAAGAATACATAGAAATGCTATTGGAAACAAAATTTCATAAAAATTTCTATGTCGTATGCCATCTACTACAACCCATCCTAAAAGCACTGTGGCAAGAAAAGCAAATACACTTACATTAGGTAGGATATCAAGCCTGCTAATAACAACAATAACCGCCATCACAATAAAAAAGATACCCCAAAATATTTTTCTGTTTTTCATCGATATAACCTCTTTTCTTCCAATTTACTAATTAACGGTTTATAATAATATCTGGAAACATAAACCTGTTTATGAGTGCCTGAAAATGCCACCACACTTGACGCAGTCAAGTTTCGGTCAATAGAATATATATGATTCGTATTTAAAATAGTCGATTTGGATACTCTCATAAAAAAGCTAGGCAAGATATTTTCCAGTTCATAGAGCTTATACTTACTTTGATAAGTGTCTGTCCTTGTGTGTACGCTAATTGCCTTCTCGTCTGTCTCAAAGAATAAAATATCATCTAAAATAAGATAGTACTCAATATTTCCCTTATAAAAAACAAATTTTTGTTTTGAACTTGCTATCTCAAGCACCGCCTTTTGGATCGCCGCAATTTCATCTGTTAACCCTCGACAATGAATTAACACTTCATCCTCCTCCAGCGCTTCTTCAATCTCAATTTTTATTTTCATTTTTATACCCCTTGTGCACTCTGCCACACATGCCAATTAATCGTTTGAAAGTGGCCTTTTTCGCACTTTCCCGCCTTTAATCCAAAGGACTTTTTATTGTATTGCTGAACTTTCTTCTATCATAATGAAACAAACCACCAATGTAAATAGCTTTACATCAAGTGGTTTGTTTTTCACACTAAGAGGTTATATTGTCAGGGATATTTTGTATTACTTTCTTATTGATTAAAATCATAAAAAGCGTTGAAACACAAAGAGACATCACTTCCGCAATTGGAAACGCCCACCACACCGCATGTAATCCTCCAAGTCTTGCAAGCATAAATGCAACTGGCAGCAATACCACAAGCTGTCTGGCAACTGATACAATAAGGCTGTACACTCCATTTCCAAGTGCCTGGAACACAGAACCTGCTATAATGCAGAACCATGCAACCAAAAAATGCATCCCGATAACACGTAGCGCTGGCACGCCGATCGCAAGCATTTCATCTGACGCCTCAAACATACCAAGCAATACTTCTGGCATTGTCTCAAACACAGCAAATCCTGCAAAAAGAAGTACAAACGCATATACAAGACTACATTTTATCGCCTTAATCAATCGGCTTCTTTTACCAGCTCCATAATTGTATGCCACAATTGGTATTAAGCCATTGTTTAACCCAAATACTGGCATAAAGAAAAAGCTTTGAAGCTTAAAGTACACACCAAACACCGCAGTTGCTGTTGATGAAAATGTAATTAGTATCATATTCATTCCATAGGTCATCACAGAGCCAATCGCCTGCATGATGATGGACGGCACACCAACCTTATAAATATTTGCAATAGTGCGCATCTCTGGTCGAAATCCTTTCACAGAAAGTTTTATCTCTCTATTTTTTCTAATATTAAAATACAGTCCAAGTATTCCTCCCACAATCTGTCCAATAACAGTAGCAATCGCCGCACCAGCAACGCCAAGTTTTGGCATACCCAAAAGTCCAAAAATTAAAATGGGGTCCAATATAATATTGATCATCGCACCGACTGCTTGGGTAATCATTGAATACAATGTTTTTCCTGTAGATTGTAAAAGTTTCTCAAAAATAAGCTGCGCATACAATCCAAAAGAACATACACACACAATTGTCAGGTATTGTATCCCCAATGTAAGAATCTCTGGATCTGCATCCTTTACTTGCGTGGCATAAAATGGTCTAACGCCTACAATTCCAATAATTACAAATGCAATATAACTCATAACTGCCAAGAAAATTCCATTCATTGCGGTTACACTTACCTGCTTGTAATTCTTCTCTCCTAATTGTTTGGAAAGAAGCGAATTCACTCCAACTCCGGTTCCTGTACCAAGTGCAATCAAAAGTGTTTGTAGTGGAAATGCTAATGAGACGGCTGTCAATGCATTCTCACTAAGCTTTGCCACAAAAATACTATCTACAATGTTATAAAGTGCCTGAACCAACATGGAAACCATCATTGGTAGAGACATATTTAATAACAACTTGTCCACAGGCATCACACCCATCTTGTTTTCCTGTATTTTTGTATCTATTTCACTACGCATTGGTTTTCCTCCAATTCTCTAATACGATAACTTATCCTATGTATACCCAAAAAGCAAGCCCATATCTACTGCAATGAACAGATATGACCCTGCTTTATTGTTATTATATATTTTGAGTGTACATTTCACCACTTATACATATAAATCTCCATTCTTGCCAAAATCTGCGAATTTGGGCGTAAGCACAAATTTGCCGTGTGAAAAATTTATTTTTCACACTATTTCCTAATTTTATAGGACCTTATCAGATTATAGTTTTGTTTCCACAAAAATTGCATAGATTGCCTTGATTGCAGTCTCAAAATCCTCATTTGCAACACCAATAATAACATTCTGTTCACTCGAACCTTGATCAATCATTCTCACATTCACATTTGCATGAGCAAGTGCTGCAAAAATTCTTCCCACTGTTCCACGCTGCGATTTCATACAACGCCCCACAACAGCAATCAATGCCAAATCTGACTGAATATCAACGTTATCTGGACTTACTGCCTTATTAATTCCTGATAAAATATTCTGTTCCTTGTCAACAAACTCCGACTGATGCACCATCACATTCAACGTATCAATTCCCGAAGGCATATGCTCAAAAGAAATATTATACTCCTCAAATACCTGGAGCACTTTTCTTCCAAATCCAATCTCAGAGTTCATCATATCTTTTTCTATATTAATGGAAGCAAATCCTTTCTTCCCTGCAATTCCTGTAATCGTGTACTTAGCCTTCTTACATGTATGGCCGACAATCCATGTCCCTTCATCTTCTGGCTGATTTGTATTTTTAATATTGATTGGAATCCCTTCTTTGCGAACTGGGAAAATTGCATCCTCATGCAAAACATTAAATCCCATATAAGAAAGTTCCCGTAATTCGCCATAGGTAATAATATCAATCACTTTAGGATTCTCAATAATGCGCGGATCTGCAACAAGAACACCAGACACATCTGTCCAGTTCTCATAAACATCTGCTTGTATCGCTTTTGCCACAATCGAACCTGTAATGTCAGAGCCTCCTCTTGAAAAGGTCACAACAGTTCCATCCTCTTTTGCGCCATAAAATCCTGGAATAACTGCGCTCTCTACCCCACTAAGTCTCTGCGAAAGCAACTCCTGTGTTTTTATAGCATCAAACACTCCATCTTCATTAAAACGAATGTATTCTGCTGAGTCAATAAATTCATAACCGAGGTAGCTTGCCATAATCATTCCATTAAGATACTCACCGCGACTAGCTGCATAGTTGGAACCTACTTTCCGTTTAAAGTTATCTATAATTTTATCAAACTCTGGGGAAAGATCCAGCGCAATCTTTAATCCGTCAATAATCTCCTGATAGCGATTCTCAATTTGCGCCATTTCCGCATTAAAATTATGATCCCGCTCTGCCAGTGCATAACATGCATAGAGCATATCTGTCACCTTTGTATCCTTATCAAATCGTTTTCCCGGCGCTGACGGAACCACAAATTTTCTGTCTTCATCCGCATGAATAATATTTCCAACCTTCACAAACTGTTCTGCACTTGCCAGTGAACTTCCGCCAAATTTCACTACCTTTTTCATCTTATACAATTCCTTTCCCACAACCAATATCAAAACATTGCATTTTTCCTATTTCTTTATTATTATTCAAAAATACAATACACGTTCTAATCTACTCTAATCATAGACAATACGCCGCCAAACTCTATTGCTTTTTCTTTATACGCTGCCTCTGTCATCTCCTCTGTGACAAATCCGCACTCGCCCTCTGCCACTTCTGTAAGCATCTCAACTTCGCCAAACACCTTTTTAATTTGTTCTTCATCAGTCAAAGACACACGCACAAAGAACTTTCTGACAGCGCTATCAATCGGAGAAATTTCAAGTTTTTCATCCTCCCACTTGATATCCAAGTGTTTTCCAAGATGCCTTGCGCAATCCAAAACATCTGCCACAACTGCACTTGCGGTCGCAAGCTTTCCTGCCCCTTTACCATAATACATTGTTTCTCCACCCATGTTTGCGTTCACCAAAATAGCATTAAACACTCCTTTTACTGCATAGAGCGGGTTATCTGGCTTTACAATAAATGGTGCTACAATTGCATAGTACTCATTGCCTTTTTTGACACTTTTAGCAAAAAGTTTAATAGTTGCGCCAAGTCTCTTTGCATAAGCAAAATCAATATCTGTGATTTTCGTAATTCCCTCAGTAGTAATATCTTGAAAATCAACTTTTTTCCCATATGCCAGCGATGTGAGAATTGAAATCTTTCTACAAGCATCTTGTCCAAGAATATCTGCATCTGGATTTTTCTCTGCATATCCTTTTTCCTGCGCTCTTGCCAACACAGTGTCAAAGGCAAGCCCTTGCGTCTCCATTTTGGTCAGTATATAGTTGGTAGTACCATTTAAAATACCTGTTATGGAAAGAATATCTTCCTGCGCAAGAGATGTCCTCAATGGTCTAATAATTGGTATGCCGCCGCCCACACTCGCTTCAAAGAGATAACTACATTGATGTTTTTCTGCAATTTTTATCAACTCTGGACCATGCTTCTCCACAAGCTCTTTGTTGGAAGTACATACACTTTTACCACGCTCAAGTGCACTTTTTGTAAATTCATACGCTGGATGTTCGCCGCCCATAGTCTCACACACAATCGCTACCTCTGGGTCCTCAAGAATCACATTGATATCATGAACCAATACTTCCTGTACTGAGTCTCCTTCAAATTCTCTTAAATCGAGCACATATTTCACTTGTATCTCATCCCCTAATTTATCAGAAATCACATCTTTATTCTTTTTGAGGACTTCATACACACCACTTCCCACCGTACCATATCCCAATATCGCCGTTTTTACCATTTTGCACCGACCTCCTGTATTTTCTCTGCTCATTCCCTGCCCAACACCTTAACATTATGCACCCCTCTTTGTTGTTCCATCTTTGTCACCATCGCCGACACATTCGTGGTGACATCCAATATCTGAATGCTCAACGAAAGGGAAGCAATACCATTAATCGGTATCGTTTGATGTATTGTGAGAATATTGGCTCCAAACTCTGCCACTATCCTCAGCACATCTGATAAGAGTCCTGGCTCATCATCCATTCTACAGGCCAATGTAAGAGTTGTTCCCTGCGCAGAATCATGAAATGGGAAAATATCTTCCTTATATTTATAATAAGAACTTCTGCTTATTCCAACTCGCTCAACTGCTTCCTGCACTGATGACACTTTTTGTGTCTCCAAAAGTTTGTTCACCTCGACCACTTTCAACAAAACCTCAGATAGGGCTCTCTTTTTTACAACAAAATAGGTTGTTGATTCTTCCATATGATCTTCATTTCCTTTTCCTAATACACAATACCAGTAATCTTGTTTCTCTAGCAAGGACATTTGTGCGTCACTGCAATACATATTATCATAACACCCAAAAAAGTGCAACCCATTTGTTGCACTTTTTCAAATACACTATTAAATAGCATTACAATTCACCCACGCCAAAATACATATTTCTTTAAAGAAAAGGTGATAGATTTTTCTATCACCTAAAGCTACTATTAATAAACCCACGAAATCCATTTTTCCAAATATAAAATCCATTCACTCTTTTATACAAGTAGTTTGCTCTTATAAATGATATTAGCACAACTGTCAAAAAAAATATCAAATCATATCCAAACTTGCTCTTTGTTATAAAAGTAAATATGATATTTATAAATCCTGCAAGAAAATAAGTGATACCCGAAAGAAAAGACATTTTCCAATTTCCATACTCAAAGACAGCAAACAATCCACCCAAAATAAGAGACACCATCCCTACAATTTGTAATGCTGGAAGCTTTATATTATCTGCTTTCCACATAGTTATTAATGCTAAAATTCCCATAATGAAAACAAATAATCCTACGTATTTTGTAAGCCAAAAACCATTCGTCCCTGATGGTATTTTATTTTTATCCCATAAGAGTACATCTGTTTTGCTTGCTAAATCTTTTGCAGATCGTGTAAATGTATTATTTGTCATTACAACAGCAACATTGCAATTATAGTACCTTGCTCCTGCAAAGGCTTCCTGAACTGCATGATTTCCGACAGGAGAAGAATAATGTTTACATTGTATCCCATATTTTTTTCCTCCGCTGTATGCAATAACGTCTATTCCTTGGTCACCGCTGCCTTTTGTGACTGTTACCTTATAGAAACCTTTATTCTTTAGTCGCTTTGCGCATTGATGTTCATATTGATGTCCATTCATTCTTTTTTCCTCCTAAAGTATATTTTTTCAATATTTTATCACAAAATTCGATAAAATAAAACATTTTAAAATAAAAAGAACACGAAAACGCGCTCTTTTGTCACATGATTCAAAGAAATAGTTTCTGTATATTTTATACACAGTATTTCTAGTGACTGTTATTTTTATACACTTTATCGTAAAAAGTACTTCTAACCGCTCGCAGCAAAGGCTGCTTTGCGCAGAAGTACTAAGTTTCACGTTTGATTTAAGATTCTGCCGCAGCGGAATCTTAAAAGGTAGCCGCTGAGTATCTTCTCTAAATGCTTGTACATACTTGCACCTCCTTTGCATTTTTGTTTACCTGTTTTGATAACTATAAATTTAGCATATACCTGTTTTAGTAATTTGTTAATCCATTTTTACTTGATTTGGTAATTTTATATTGACAACGGAAATTTATTGGAATATGATATAGGAAAGATTTTAGGAGAAAATAATGAATTTTTTAGAAAAATTAGATTACTTAATAAAAAATGGTTGGGAAGATAAAAAGAAATTCGCAGAAGAATGTGGAATACCATATAGAACTATAGTAAATTGGAAAAACAGTGGTTATAAAAATATGTCCGTAACTACATTTAGAGACCTTTGCCATTTTCTGGGCGTAACCATGGACAGCATGGCTTATGACGATAAAGAAATTGAATATGTTTCTGATATAGGAAAGCAAAACAAATTGAGCATGGACGAAAGAAAGTTGCTGTCTGATTATAAAAAATTGAATGAAATAGGAAAAGCAAGGCTTTTGGAACGCTCACAAATGCTTATAGAACATGGGTATGTTGAAGAAAAAAGGGAAAACAACGCAGTATAAAGCACAATGGCAATGTGATTTATGTGGATAAGTGGAAGTGATTAAACCGCTACGGCGTTTTAATAAATAAACAAAGAAAAGAGGAAATTTATTATGAAAAAGAAACTATTAACTACTTTGGCATTGATTTCACTATCAGCAACTTTAACAGCATGCGTAGAAGTTAAGAGCACAGATTCACAAAAAGACATACAGAATATTGCGACTGCATAAGAAACAGAAAACACAACAGAAATTGAATCTACTTCTGAAAATGTTGAAACAGAAAACAATCTTCCTGAATATGCGAAAGTTGGGCAAATGGTGACAGGTGACAAATGGAGCATTGCTCTTTTATATGCAAAGGAATACGATTCAATAGGCGACGAATATTATCAAAATAAGCCAACAGAAGGAAATAAATTTCTTGTGCTTTTCTTTGATGTAAAAAATATATCTTCTGATAATGACTATTTTAATTCAATGTTTTTTGAAGGATATGCCGATGACTACAGTGTAAGCCCATCTATTATAATGGAAAATCCCGACAGAATGTATTCTATAGGTGGTGATTTAGATGCAGGTAAAATGTCCAAGGAATTTATCGTTTATGAAGTACCGTCCGATTGGAAAACATTTGAAATTTCATATAAAGATGGATTATGGACAACGCATAAATCGGCAACATTTGTCGTGAATAAAGAAGATATTTCCTCGTTAGATTATTCATTCCCCGATTCTGTGTTTGGTGAATATTCTTTTGACACTTCCAAAAAAACCGAATCAGGAACGGAAGTAAATAACGATAAATGGAATGTTAAGCTAATTGATGCTAAAAAATATGATACTATTGGTGATTCTTTGTCACAAAAACCTGATGAAGGAAAACAATTTGTAGTTTTCTTTATAGAGGCAAAAAACGTATCGTCAGAAGATGATTATTTTAATACTATGTATTTTAGGTTTTATGTAGATGGATATTTAAATGGACAAACCCTTTTTCTTTCTGATGTAGAGGGATATGACAGTATAAGTGGCGATGTTGCGGCTGGAAAAATGATTAAAGGATATGTTGCTACGCAAGCACTTGTTGACTGGAAAAGCATAGAATTAATATATGATGATGGTGCATTTACCGAAAATAAAGTAGCTGAATTTGCAATTGTAAATGAGTGATTAACGAGGTACCCCATAGCCCTACCTAAATACATACAATTCCTAGACCTCTCCCTCGACCAGATTGACAAGATGCCGCCGGAGCGCATGAGAAACATATTGAAAGTTATAGTGGCAATGGCGGAGGAGGAAAATCCGCTCCGTTGCAGGAGCGGAAAGGAGAAATAAAAAACCGCCCAGTGTTACCAGCACTGAACGGCTTTAGATAAATACATTTAATGCCCCTAAAGGCGCTACATCTTTGCAAACATATTGTATCATCTTTAGGGCAGCCATGCAAGCGATTTTTCGCTGGCTGTTATTTTTATACCAAAAAGGAGGATTGATACAATGGCAAAGTACAAAAAACGCTCTGATGGGCGATATGCAACAACGGTTATGGTAGGATACAAGCCCGACGGAAAACCAAATAATGTGTTCTTGTCCGCCAAAACGGAAAAAGAGCTGAAAGAGAAAATCCTTGAACTGAAAATGAAGATTAAGACAGGGGAAGTAGTAAAAACATCTGATACACTGCTGAAAGACTACTCTGATAACTGGTTGGAGACATACAAGGCGTCTGCAAGCATTAACACGAAGGCAATGTACATAAATGCTATTAACTGCCATATAAAACCAGAGATTGGACATCTGTCGCTTAACAAAATTGTCCGATCCGACATGCAGAAATTGATTAACAACCGACAAGAACACCCCCGAACATGTGAAATTATTCGATTGACACTTGTGCAAATTTTTAATAGCGCGATTGACGATAAATTACTACATGAGAATATAGCAAAAAAAGTGACGCTGCCAAAACGGCATAAATCAGAAAAGCGCGCCCTGACAAAATTAGAAAAAGAGGCAATAAAAAAAGCTGATTTTAGCATACAGGAAAAAGCCTTTGTGATGCTACTCTTTTATTTTGGACTGTGACGTGGTGAGTGTCTTGCTCTTACCAAGGTGGACATTGATCTGAAGAAAAAAACTTTGATAGTCAATAAAACTGTAGTATTTGATAAAAATACACCTATAGTCAAAGAAGGCGTAAAGTCAGATGCAGGGAACCGCACGCTACCTATCCCGGAAAGTGCAGAATCGTTTCTAAGAGATTTTTTGCTGTCGGTCGATAGTTTCCTTTTTAAAGGAAAAAACACAGAAACGCTCTCTAAAACGCAATATGTGAAAATGTGGGATCGGATTGTTAAGAAAATGAATGCTGCTATTACCTCTGACAAGGAAAAGGAAATTGGCGCTGAACCAATCCAGGGATTAACCTCGCACATCTTTCGACATAATTATTGTACTATGCTGTATTATTCTGGAATCAGCCAGAAAAAGGCTGTGGAACTGATGGGACATTCCGACCTTAAAATGATTATGGAAGTGTATGCCCATTTGGACGAGAAAAAGGAAGCTGTACAGGAGAAATTGAACAAAGCTATTGCGCTATAATCCTGCTATAATTTTGCTATAAAGCGTCCCTCTGCTATAATAATGTTATAGTAATTTTACTTAATAGCACCCTACTTTTTCTCATAATAAAAATCGCTTAAAAACTTGAAAAATAAAGATTTTAAGCGATTTTTAATTCCTGAGGCATCGGGGACTCGAACCCCGGACAACTTGATTAAAAGTCAAGTGCTCTACCGCCTGAGCTAATACCCCTTATTCAATTAATAATGAATGTCTTTACAAGATTGATTTATAATATCAACCTTGCTCTGACAAAACTGAGCTAGCTGGATTCGAACCAGCGACTGCAGGGATCAAAACCCTGTGCCTTACCGCTTGGCGATAGCCCAAAAGGGTGGGTACTGGGATTTGAACCCAGGGCCTTCAGAGCCACAATCTGACGCGCTAGCCAACTGCGCCATACCCACCATATATGAGATAAGGCAAGCTCAATCTCAAACGTGCTCGAAGGGATTCGAACCCCCGACCCACGGCTTAGAAGGCCGTTGCTCTATCCAGCTGAGCTACGAACACATCCCACAAAACTATTTTGTGAAGCAAGCAATTCTCCTGCTCAAGCGGGTGATGGGAATCGAACCCACGTATCCAGCTTGGAAGGCTGGTGTTCTACCATTGAACTACACCCGCACATACTGAAAATTGTATTTATAGTCGGGGTGACAGGATTCGAACCTGCGACCTCCTGGTCCCAAACCAGGCGCTCT
>CAJUAE010000041.1 GCA_910583965.1 uncultured Lachnospiraceae bacterium | reverse complement strand
TCTTGCCCAAAAAGAGGTATTTTTTTCCATAGACACAAACTTTTTTACACTACCCCTCACACTGCATAATGCATATTTTTTTCTCGCACCTTTTTGATTTCCAAATGGTCTACAATCAAATTTTTAATTTTTTGCACTTTCTCTTCGCTGTAATCTTCGTCGTAAGAAATCCGTAAATTCTCGGCTTTGATTACAGCGCAGTTATTCTTGACATCATATATACTATCTCCCACTTGAAATCCTACTGTCAAAATTTCATTATAATCATCTTCCGCAAAACAAACATTTATTACCTCATCGCTAAAAAAATCAATATTTTTGTTTTTGACCGCCATTGGCGAACCATTTTTAAAGCAAATACTTATATCATAATACTCTTGCGCCAAGTTAATAATATTCAAATCCTTAATTGCACTGCGAAAACTTTCTCCACTGTTTATTTCAAATGCAATTGCTCTAAGACAATCATAATTTAAATCGATTTTTCTTGAAAATGAGACAATTGACTCAATCTCCTGATAATATTCTTCCTTTAGTTTATCATAAAGATAGGTCCTAATTTCATCTGCTGATGGATATTCAAATCGAAAATGATAGTGAAACCGTCCTGGTCGATTTACAATGAAATCGTTTAATTTTCTAATATCATTACACGTAATAACAAACAGTTTCTTTCCTTGTGAAATTCCATCAAAAAGCCCTAACAATGCTGCCTGTGGTTCTATCTCCCCATCAGATGCCTTAATGTCAGCAAAAGTCTTATCAAACTCATCAAAAAGCACCATAACTTGCTGGTCAATTGCTTCAATATATGAGGCAATTCCTGGAATATACTGGTCGACTAATATGATTGGAATCCCCTTTTTTACTGCCTCCACAGACAGAATTTTTGCAAACATAGATTTTCCTATTCCTTTGCATCCACTTAAAATCACTCCAAGGTTTCTGTCAAAATTTTCATATGTTCGCAAAACTTTCTGCACTTTCTTTATGTGTTCACCGTATATTTTGTTCTCTTTTAATTGAACATCCGCATACTCATCCAAATAAAATCCTGACATTTTCTCAAATCTTACAATGTACACTCTGGCAGGCAACTCATTGTATGTCATTACAGTATCATTGTAAATCTCAACCTTTGTTCCAATCTTTATCGCTTTCATTGTACTCCTCCTCGTATTATGTTTTATCGAAAAAATATCCTCTAAATGACACAATTTTGTGCCATCTAAAGGATATCGAATTTTTAACATTTTGTCATTGTATGGATAGTCCACACATCTTTCTTACGAGAATCAGACCAACTTTTTTCATGGAACAATAATCTTTCCAGCTACTGCACATGCCGCGGCAGTCTTTGGTGATGCCAGATAGATATTCACCTTTGAAGTTCCCATGCGTCCAAGAAAATTACGGTTATTGGTCGCTATAACAGTTTCTCCATCCGTCAAGATACCACCAGTTCTACCACAACACAAACCACAACTTGGATGTGTGATAATCGCACCTGCCTTTGCAAGTATAGCCAATGTGCCGCTTGCATCCGCCTCCTGATAAATTTTGCGGCTTGCCGGTGTGACAATCAGTTTTACAAAAGGTGCTACATGTTTACCTTGCAATACTTCTGCTGCTGCCATTAAATCCTCAAGCCTTCCATTTGTACAGGATCCAATAAATACTTGGTCAATTTCTCTACCCACAAGCTCTAAGACAGGCTTTACATTGTCTACATTCGATGGACAAGCCATCACCGGAACAAATTCCTCCGCTTTATACTCTATTACTTTACAATACTGTGCATCTATATCTCCAACCAAATCCCGCTCTTTCTTTGTGAGTGTTATTGCACAATATTCTGCTGTCTTTTCATCTGGTGCAAAAAGGGCACATTTGGCGCCTGCCTCAATTGCCATATTGGCTATACACATTCTTGACGCTACCGTCATGTTTTTAACAGTATCACCTGTAAACTCCAATGCCTTATAAGTCGCACCATCCGCCCCCAAATCACCTATTAATTTTAAGATTATGTCCTTTGCCATAACATTTTCTGGCAATTTCCCAGTGATATTGACCTTGATTGTTTCTGGCACACGAATCCAGAGCGTTCCAGTGCCAAGAATACTTGCCATCTCTGTATATCCAATCCCCGATGAGAATGCACCGACACATCCATAAGTTGTCGTGTGACTATCTGTGCCAAATACAATATCCCCTGGCTTGACATAGCCTGTTTCTGTCATCAACTGATGACAAATTCCATCAGAGCGATGAATATTTTTCATGCCATATTTCTCTACAAATTCATTTCCAATACGAAAATGGCGCGTATCGTCCACCTGACTTGCTGGCACCAGATGGTCATAGATAAGCACTGCCTTATCTGCATCCCATATTTTTGTAAATCCCATCTCCTCAAACTTGGACGCCACAAACGGTATAAAAATATCATGAATCATTACACGGTCCACATTTACTGTTACAATCTCGCCAGGGTGAACCTCTTTGCCAATATTATTTCTTACAATTTTTTCTATAATTGTTGACCCCATTACTTTCCTCCTAAAATTGTACAATCCTTTGAACTGTTTAATTTTTGCATTGCCTTAACAAGTCCACCTGCATTAAGAATATCAACTAAGTTCTGTGGAAGCGATGTAATTGGATATCGATTGCCATGATATTCTATAGCTTCATTGATTGTAACTGTGATTTCCTCACCTTCTTTTACATCCCCTTGAAGCTTGTCATTCTCAATTAACAACAAACCATTATTGATAGCATTGCGGAAAAAAATGCGCGCAAAGGATTTTGCAATCACACATTTAATACCAAGTGCCTTAATAATCTCTGGTGCTTGTTCTCTTGAAGAACCACAGCCAAAATTCTTACCTGCGACAATAATATCACCCTCTTTTATTTGTCCAGCAAGCTCCGCACGCAACGGCGAAAACGCATATGGCGCCATATCTTGTACTGTCTTTAGGGCCAAATACTCTGTTGGAATAATAATATCCGTGTCAATATCATCGCCCAAAATCCATATTTTTCCTGTAAATTGATTCATTTCTCTTTTTTACTCCTTTTCCCTAAAAATAGTCTCTCAAAATCTTTTATATCTAATGATTACGATAAAAATTTCAAAAGTCTATTAACTCATAGCATGTCCGCCGTTGCAATTACACCCTTAATTGCGGAAGCTGTCACTGTCGCAGCCGACGCAAGGTACACAAAAGAATCCTTATGCCCTGCACGCCCTTTAAAGTTGCGCGTTCCGGTACTAATCAGCACTTCGCCCTCACCGATAACACCCTGACAACTTCCCCAACACACACTACAATTTGGATTCATGACAATTGCGCCCGCCTCCATAAAAATATCAATAATCCCTTCTGCTAATGCCTGTCTATACACAGCTGCACTTGCCGGAACCACCAAAAATCGAACCAGTGGATGCACTTTTTTGCCTTTGATTAACTCTGCACCAACTCGCAAGTCTTCTATTCGACCATTATTGCAAGAACCTAAAAACGCCTGGTCAATCTGTGTACCCACACACTCTTTCGCATCAACAACACTGTCCACAAAATGTGGCTTTGCTACAATCGGCTTAATTGTCGCCAAATCAATCTCATACACCTTGGCAAAATGCGCATCCTCATCACTTTTAAAAATATGTTTTGGTTCTCTGCCATGCTCTTTTAGATAATCCAGTGCGATTTCATCTACTTCCATCAATGCAGTCTTTGCTCCTGCCTCCACACAGAGATTACAAATACAAATTCTGTCACTCATGCTCAACGTTTTTAATCCTTCGCCGCCAAATTCCATTGCCATATAGTTTGCGCCATTTGCGCCTATCATACCAATAATAGACAAAATGAAATCTCTTGCATAAACGCCATCATTTAGTTTCCCTGTCAAATGAAATTTCAACGTCTCTGGCACCAAAAGCCAAGATTTGCCCGTCACCATTGCATAGAGATAATCAGTACAACCTACACCCGTCCCAAATGCACCAACAGCACCATAAGCACATGTATGACTATCCGCACCAAATATCAATTCACCACTTGTAACATGATTCTCCATCATCACCTGATGGCATACTCCTTCACCCTCATAAAACTTAATATTATGTTCCTTTGCAAAATCACGCATTTTCTTGTGTGAAGCCGCTGTCTTAACACTGTCACATGGTACATTGTGATCTACTATCCACACCAATTTACTAACATCTGCTATATGCGGATTTTTTAGTTTATTGTACATATCAATTGTAAGATGCGTTGTCCCGTCATTGCTCATCAGTCGGTCAAGCTCCACTGTATGAATATCTCCTGGTTTTACAAACTCCACACCCGCAGCAGCCGCGATAATTTTTTCTGCGATTGTCATTCCCATCTTATTAAAACCTCCTAATCTTTTCTAAAAATCCTAATCCCTGTCAAGCGACGCTATCAGCCCGCCTTGGTCCAAAATCCCTTGCATATACTCTGGCAATTTTGTACAAGTATACTCTTTTCCATTCACACGCACCACGCCCTCTTGCATTAAAAGTTCCATCTCATCACCGGCCGCAACATTATCATACAACTCCTTGCAGACAATAACTGGAAGTCCAATATTAATTGCATTTCTATAGAAAATACGCGCAAAAGATTTTGCCACAACTGCCTTGACACCCAATGCCTTTAAAACTGTTGGCGCTTGCTCTCTCGAGGAACCACAGCCAAAATTCTCCGATGCAACAACATAATCTCCTTGCTGTACTTGCGATGCAAAATTCGTATCCAACGATTCAAAAGTATGTACTTTCATCTCATCAATTGTAGGATATATAATATACTGCGACGCGATAATCTGGTCCGTATCCACATCCTGTCCAAATTTAAACAATTTTCCCATTGTATAACCATCCTTTCTATAATAAACACTTGTCACCAAAAATTTACCTTTGACTTTTTATAGTGTAACAAATTTACTACAAAAAAACTAGGATAAATTTTATTGTACCATACTGTTTTTTTGTGTCTGATGTGGTATAGTGATATTAGAAAGTTAAGTAAGGAACTATGCCTCGGCCTTCTAAAATAGAACGATTAAAATACTTTTTAGATAAATTTTTTTGACATCTTCTACATTCTGAGACGAAGAAATACACGATAAAAAACGAAAGCAGTTAGAAAACAAATTGTATCAAAATAATAACAAAGGAGCAAAAACGATGGAAAAACAAATTTTTACAAATGAGATTATCTTAAGTTGGCTGCAATACTATTCGCAGACTACGCCGATTGACTTGGAACATGTCAAAATTATTGACATCACTAAGAAAAACAAAAATGTCATCCCAACTGTCGAAGCACACAAGACAACACTCGTATTTACGAATGCTGGAATTGACGATATTTTCTATCGTCTGTGGAATGCTGGACTAGGTGAGTGTGAAGTATGGTACAATGAAGGCTCTGATCCAAGCGGAGAAATCTTGCACAATCAAATTAAAGATATGATTAACCGTGGTATTAATGCTTCAGCGGGTATGCTTATCATTAATCCGAACGCTAGAAATTCCTCACGTATTGGTCTAAGTAATGAAAAACTCCAGCGTGGTTCTATTCACTATGTAGGCAGTGAAATCCGCTCTATCATCCTCAGCAAAATGATGGTTGACCCACAGGATGATATCTGCGTCATTGGTGGCGAAAGTATTGCTATTGAAGCTGCACTCATCGCGGCGGAAGGCTCTGTTATTGCTGTTGAATACAGCAAAGCTGACCGTTCTACTTTAGAGGATAATGTGGCACACTTCGACCTTCATAACATCAAAATTATTGACCATGTTGACGAGGAAACCATGGCAGAATGCCCTGTGCCCTCATTGGTATTTCTTGTCGCTTCCGCAAGCACAGAACAAGAGCTTGAATGTCTCCTAAATATCAATCCCAACATGAATGTTGTCATCTATACACTGGATTTTAGAACTGCGGCTGCATTGCCTGACACATTGCACGAACTTGGTCTCGCTGACGTGGAAACCATACAAGTATCTGTAACAAAACTACGCAGCAACAACACCTTTAAATCTGACCCTGCTCCTTGGATAATTACTGCAAGAAGTCGAGAAGATTAGTATATCAATTGCTTAACAACAATATCAAGCAACTTGTCTATTTTCCCAATTACATATGGCAAAAAGTCTCGCCATAGCTATTAATCATAAAATAGACGGTTGATAAAAGATTTGCATCTGTCAAACCTCTTTATCACCGCCTATTTTATATCATAGTCTATTACAAAATCTTCTTACTATCATTTTACAAAAAAGCTTCTTCTATTTTACTAATATAGATTTTTCACTTTAAACTCGCGCTCTGTCTCTCGCCTTGCATCTTTTTTCGCAATATCTGCGCGCTTATCATACAACTTTTTACCACGTGCAAGCCCAATTTCTACCTTTGCCTTTCCATTAGAAAAATACACTTGCAATGGTACGAGCGTATACCCTTTCTCTTTGATTTTTCCCAAAAGTTTATTAATCTCCTGTTTGTGCAGCAGTAGCTTCTTTACACGCAATGGGTCTTTGTTAAAAATATTTCCTTTTTCATAAGGAGAAACATGCATACCATACACAAATACTTCTGCATTCCCAATGCGAATAAACGCCTCTTTAATGCTACATTTGCCCATGCGCAATGATTTCACCTCTGTGCCATGAAGCGCAATACCGCACTCATACTTCTCCTCTATAAAATAATCATGGTATGCCTTTTTATTGTTGGCAACCAATTTCATTGTCTCATTCTTTGCCATTGTCCTCCCCTTCCTGCGGAATAACAAAATCTATCGTCCGCAATATCTTATCGGTCGCATTGACTTTTACTTTCAATGTTTGCCCTAACTTATATCGGATATTTGTCGCCTGTCCAACCATCTCATAAGTTTCCGAATCATAATAGAAATAATCTCCTGGCAACATAGATACGTGAATCATGCCTTCAATTGTATTAGAAAGCTCCACATATACTCCCCATGTTGTTATGGATGAAATAATACCCTCATAAATCTCTCCAACACGCGCTTCCATAAACTCAACCTTTTTGAGCTTGTCAGTCTCACGCTCTGCCTCGTCTGCACGCCGCTCCATCTCAGAGGAATGTTTTGCTACTTCCGGCAAGATTTCATTGTAATGCTCAATTCGCTTTTCATTCAGACGCCCGCGAATCTGTTCCTTAATAATGCGATGAATCTGCAAATCTGGATATCTTCTAATTGGCGATGTAAAATGACAGTAATAGGAACACGCTAACCCAAAATGTCCAGTACAGTTTATTGTATATTTTGCCTGTTTCATGCTTCTCAACGTCAATCTGCTAATCAATGCTTCCTCCGGTGTATCCTCTATTTTTGCCAAGAGCTTTTGCAGTTCCTTAGGATGGATTTCTTCCTGTTTGTTCTTGATAGAATATCCGAAATTTCGGATAAATGTACTTAACTTGCTAATTTTTTCTGGATCAGGATTGTCATGTGTTCTATACAAAAACGGCAATTCCATCCAGTGAAAGTGTTCTGCCACCGTCTCATTTGCAATCAGCATAAAGTCTTCAATAATTTTCGTTGCTACATTTCGCTCATAAGGTTTTATCTCTATTGGATGCCCTTGTTTATCCAATACAATCTTGCTCTCTGGAAAATCAAAGTCAATAGAACCCCTTTTTTTGCGTTTTTCTCGCAATATTCCTGCAAGCTCTCGCATCAGCTCAAACATTGGAACCAATTCTTGATACGATTTCGTTTCTATCTCATCCTTATCCTCAAGAATTTTCTTGACACTTGTATAGGACATACGCCTATCGACCTTTATGACAGACTCAACAATCTCATGACTTACCACTTCACCTTTTGTGTCTATTGTCATTAAACAGCTAAGTGCAAGCCTGTTCTCTCCTGCATTCAACGAACAAATACCATTCGATAATTTATGTGGTAACATGGGAATCACTCTGTCTACCAAATATACACTTGTCCCGCGCTCTCGCGCCTCCCAATCTAACGCAGAATTTTCCTGCACATAATTCGTTACATCTGCAATGTGTACTCCCAATTGATAATACGTACCATCTTTGGTAAGACTGACTGCATCATCTAGGTCTTTCGCATCTTCTCCGTCAATTGTCACCATCTGTAAATCGCGCAAATCACGCCGACCTACCATATCTGCCTCAGACACTTCATTTGCCACACGCTCCACTTGATTCATAATCTTCTCTGAAAATTCAATTGGAAGCTCATAGCCCTTTACAATCGACATAATATCAACGCCCGGATCATTCGCATGCCCTAAAATTTCTGTAACTTTTCCTTCTGGCTTACGATTATTTTTTCCATAGTCTGTTATTTCACAGACCACTTTATGCCCAGAAACTGCCCCTTTAGAACGCTCCACTGGCACGAAAATATCATCACTAATTTTTGTGTTGTCTGGAATGACAAAACCATAATTTTTGTTGCTCTTGTCATAAATACCCACAATCTGTCGCATACCTCTTGCCAGAACTTCAATGACTTGTGCCTCCTGTCTTCTACCATTCTGCCCTGACAAAAGTGCTACTTTGACAGTGTCTTTGTGAAATGCCCCATTTACAAAATCTTCAGGAATGTACAAATCCTCGTCCCTTCCATCAATCTCAACAAAACCAAAACCCTTTGGATGACTGATAAAAGTTCCTATCAGTTCCTTGTCCGAGCGTTTCGCCTTGATAAACTTTCCCTTCTTGGTAAGAGAAAGTCTGCCCTCTACTAGCAATTCATTTAATATGCGGTTCAATTCGCCCCTGTCTTCTTTTGATACCTGCAACATCACTGCAAGTTCTTTCTCCTTCATTGGCACATAAAACTCTGCTGCCACCAAGTCCATAATCACTTTTTTCCTCTTATCAGACATTCAAATCCTCCCCTCAAAACTCTAATCATCTGCAAAACAGATTGTTTATTTGTTCTCCAAATTCTATTTTTCAGAACAACCAAAAAATATCAATAAAGAATAGCCTTTATCCTAACAATATCAAAAAACACTCTTTTACAAGAGTGTTTCAAGGTTTTATCTTAAATATATTCAAAACTAGAAATTAATATTTAAAACAATTGCTAGCAGCATAAATACAATCCCCAAAATCTTGGTAAGCTTAACAAGTGCACCCTCCATAGAACGGCCTTTATTTCTGCCCCAATAAGTTTCAGCTGCTCCACTAATCGCACCAAGTCCTGCAGATTTGCCTTCCTGCATTAAAACAATCACTGTAAATGCAATAGAAACCACGATTAAAATGATAGTAAGAATAATTCTTAGCACTGCCATCTTCACACCTCCTTATCGACAGCCTATATATTCTTGTACAATAGGCCTGCAATAAGAATTAGTTTATCATACATTTTCACACATTTCAACAGTTTTTTATTAATTCAAACATCTAAAAATAAGGGTTTTCTTTAATCACACTGTATCCACACGCGCATTTCCCCCTCACCACGATTACACCATGCATAATATGGAATCCATCGAAGTGTTACATCTTCATAACGCGCAGGCATATACTCCCGATATAAGGTATTCTTTGATGGGGTAATCAAACGTCGTTTCGCTGGAACGTTTAACATTGTCATTGAATGTCCTAATTCCTCTGTCATCTCCACCGCAATATTCTGGCAATTTGTTCCAATACGGTTTGTGTCTGCTTTGTATAAATGCAAATTTTTTCCATTGTCTGCCTCCTCCATACAATACACAATCGGCCCTCTCACAAACGCCACTTTTCCAATATCCTCACGCACACGCTCGTCAGCAGTTATCATATGTACTCCCATTGAAAAATCAAGTGAAATACTATCCTCTGACTGCCACTCTCCACGCAGATACAAATAACCGTCTCGCACAAATACTTCCTGCATGTTCCCTTGTGATCTCTGCAAGCTTTCACCACCTGTTTCCCATGAAATATTTGTGACAACTCCACTACAAATCACTTTTGCACTTCCGTTGCCACTCCATCCGGGGATTCGCATAGCCAAAGTGCATGAAACCATTTCTTGCGTTTGAATACACACTGACACATGACCATTCCAAGGCATTCCGGTCTCCACTTTCAGCGTTAGTGCTTGTCCTCTTATCTTTTTTGTCAATATACTCCCCATATACAAATGAAACCATAGAATATCATCTTGTTCTGTATAGGCATAAAGTGCCACCGAGCTGACAATACGCGCAATATTTGGTGGACAGCAAGCACATCCAAACCACTTTTGGCGAACAGGCTTTACATGACTTTTTCTGCTATCTTTGCGACACGCTTCTGGTAACACCTCCAAAGGATTGACATAAAAGAAACTTTTTCCATCCAATGCCATACCGCTTAGCACTGTATTGTACAGTGCCAGCTCGCAAACATCAGCGTAATGACTTTCTACTTTAATCTCTAGCATTCGTCTTGCAAAAAACGCAAGACCGATTGCTGCACAAGTCTCTGAATAAATGGTATCGTTAGGCAAGTCAAACGGAAAAGAAAATGCCTCCCCATGACTTGTACCGCCAATTCCACCAGTCACATAAAGTTTCTCTCGCACAATACTTTCCCAGAGTCGCTGGCAAGCCGCATACAGGGCATCATCTGCAGTTAAACGTGCTACATCTGCCATACCCGAATACAAGTAGACTGCTCTAACTGCATGTCCTACTGCCTCATTCTGCTCACGAACAGGCTTGTGCGCCTGATGATATGCATAGCGCTCCTCATTTTCATCAAACTTTGGCAATTGTTCCTCTCTGCCTTCAAGCGCTGCACAGTTTCGTTCCTCCGCATCAAAATAATAAGGTTTCGTTCCACGTTGGTTTAAGAAAAACTGACTAAGTTTGAGATATTTGTCCTCCCCCGTCACCTCATAGAGACGAACAAGCGCCATCTCGACAATCTCATGTCCTGGATATCCTTTGCAGCCACCCTCTTGTGGACCAAAGTACGCAGTCACATAGTCAGCATATCGGCGCGCTGCATTTAACAATCTATCTTTTCCTGTCGCCTGATAATACGCCACAGCACCCTCTATCAAATGTCCTAGACAATACAATTCATGATGATCTTTCAAATTTGTAAACGCTCTGTCCATGCCATTAATGATGTAATAAGTATCCAGATATCCATTTTCTAACTGTGCAGCACACACTAGATCAATTGCCTCGTCTGCTGTCTGTTCTAGCTGTGCATCTGGATGCTGTATTAGAGAATATCCTACAGCTTCAATCCATTTACTAAAGTCACTATCCTGAAATACAAAACCATAAAACCTATCAGGTTTTGGCTTTGCAGGGTCTGCCGGAAGTGTATCAAATCCTCGAAATGTATATGTTGGCGCTATATATGCTTTGCCCATCTCTTGTCTTTTCTGCATTAGACGTCCTGCTACTCGAAAATTATGTATACAGTAGCTTGGTACTGCATCCGCAACGCGATCATTTAGCGCCTCCCATTGATATGGAATCACCTCCTTGCGCACAAGTTCTTGTTCCCTGTGCCAAAAGGCATCCGTAATTGTCACCTGCTTCAAATCCAAAGGTCTGTTGAATGTCCTTGTATCCATCTTTTCTTCCTTTCCAATTTAATTTTCTCTCAGAAGTTACTTTTTTGCAGAACAATGCGCGATAATGCCTTCCGAATCTTCTTATAATTATAATCGCGCCAATTAATAAGCTTTATTGTATCTAGCCCATTGATAACTAACTATTCTGCTGCTCGTTCCTCTTGATTTACAGCAAGCTAGGCAACATCTGTATGATATTCGATAAATAACATCAGTTATATTGCTACAATTCCTTAGTTACTTTATAAGCATAGCGTCCCCAAAGGAAAAAAATCGGTATTGTTCCTGGACTGCCTCCTTATACGCATCAAGCACTTTCTCTCGCCCAGCAAGTGCTGATACAAGCATAATCAATGTAGATTCTGGCAAGTGAAAATTTGTTATCAGATTGTCAAGCACTTTAAATGAATAACCTGGATAAATAAAAATCTCTGTATCACCACTCCCGGCTCTAACTTTTCCATCTTCCTTGGCAGCACTCTCTACTGTACGACAACTTGTCGTACCTACGCAAATAACACTGCCGCCTGCCTGTTTTGTACCATTAATCATGTCCGCGGCTTCTTGTGTCACTTGATAAAATTCTGAATGCATATGATGGTTGAGAAGATTTTCTTCCTTGACAGGACGAAAAGTACCCAATCCAACATGAAGCGTCACATATGCTATCTTTACCCCTTTTTCCTGAACTTTTTTCAACAAATCTTCAGTAAAGTGCAGCCCTGCTGTGGGTGCTGCTGCCGACCCTTCATATTTTGCATAGACCGTCTGATAACGATTTTTGTCTGAAAGTTTATGTGTAATATAAGGAGGAAGCGGCATCTCACCCAATTGGTCAAGCACCTCCTCAAAAATACCTTCATATTGAAATTGAATCAGGCGATTTCCCTCGTCAACCACATCCAGAACAGTTCCAGTAAGCAAGCCATCGCCAAAACTGATAACAGCACCTTTTCGCGCTTTTTTTCCAGGTTTTACAAGCGTTTCCCAAAGATCCTTTTCGCGGCGTTTGAGTAGGAGCACCTCAATAGATGCTCCTGTTTCTGCCTTGACTCCCATCAATCTTGCTGGAATCACTTTCGTATTGTTTAGTACCAGACAATCACCTTCGTGAAGATATTCTATAATATCTGTAAATACTCTATGCTCAATCACTCCAGTCCTTTTATCAAGCACTAAAAGTCTGGAACTTGAACGCTCCTTTAGTGGGTCCTGCGCAATCAACTCTGGCGGCAAATCAAAATAAAAATCTTTTTTCCACAATTCTTTCATACGAATACCTTCCGAAAAATGCTCCCACATTTTTCAACATATTATCCTCCATGCCGCCTTTTGGCGGCTCAAATAGATATGAAAAACGCTGTCCTTTGCGTTTTTCCTGTGTGAAACTTAATCGTTCTAAGGCAGTGTTTTTTGCTGCCTTAGAACGATTTTTCACACTATACTCTAAGTTCAATGCCAAGTCCTTCCAGACCATTTAAAATTTTCTTCATAGCACCTGACACGTCACTCTCCTCAAGTGTTCTGTCCTTTGCTCGAAATGTTATTGAGTAGGCAACCGATTTATAACCTGCTTTAATCTGACTTCCCTCATAAATATCAAATAACTGATAATCCTCAAGAATCTTTCCGCCACGCTGCTCAATAACCTTCTCAATATCTCCCACCAAAATATCTTTTGGCACGACCATACTAATGTCACGCGACACTGCAGGATATTTCGCAATGCCTTGATACTTTCTGTCAAAAGAAGCATAAGGAACAATTTCTGGCATGTCAAGCACTGCCACATACACCTTTGTATCAATATCATAGTGATCTGTAACTTCTGGATGTACTTCACCTAGATATCCAATTATAGTTTCCTTATATTGAATCAACGCCTGACGTCCTGGATGAAGGAATGTCTTTCCCGCATTTGGGTCATAAGTAATCTTTTTTGTCATACCGACACTTTCCAAAAATTCCTCCACAACCCCTTTCATTGTAAAGAAATCACCCTCACCATACATGCCAAGTGTAAACTGCATCCGCTCATCTGGATATTCTGTCACTGGAAGACTTTTTGGAATATAAATATTTCCAAGTTCATAAAGTCGCACATTCTTATTTCTACGATTGTAGTTTAGTGCCAGTGATGTCAAAATACCATTGAGAGAAATTGTTCGCATAATTGAGAAATCCTCACCTAAAGGATTAGAAATCGTCACTGTTTGACGCAACGGGCTGTCTGCTGGAATCAAAAGTTTATCGAACACTTTCGGACTCTCAAATGAATAGCACATTCCCTGCGAGAATCCACAATATTCAGCAATATCCCGCGCCTTCTCCTCCACTCTCAACTTAAATGATAATTTTCCGGTCGTTGCTTCTCCTGTTGGAAGCGTTGTTGGAATCTTATCATATCCATAAAATCTCGCAACCTCCTCCGCAATATCTGCAAAACACGCAATATCTTGCCGGAAAGACGGCGCAGTAATCATTTCTGTATGCTCATCATACACCAATTCTAATCGACTAAATATCTCAAGCATTTCCTCCTTTGGAATATCTGTGCCAAGAAATTGATTAATTCGCTCTGGCGCAAAACGAATCTGCTTCAACGCGGTAAAAGGCTCCTTTACATCCACAATTCCGCCGACAACTTCGCCGCATCCAAGCTCCTCTATCAATTGACATGCTCGATTAATCGCTGCTTCTGCATTCCTTGGGTCAAGCCCCTTCTCAAAAATACCAGAAGCTTCTGTACGCAATCCTACTCTCTTAGAGGACTTTCTAATATTAGCGCCATTAAAGGTAGCAGCCTCAAACAATACTGTCTGCACATCATCTGTAATTTTTGAATTTTCACCGCCCATAATACCTGCAAGGCCGATTTCCTTCTCCGCATCACAAATCATCAGCATCTCAGAATCTAACGTTCTTATCTGTCCATCAAGCGTCTGAAATGTATCTCCATCTTTTGCGCGTCTTACAATAATTTTATTTCCGGCCACATTTTTTAAGTCATAAGCATGCATTGGCTGTCCATATTCCATCATGACATAGTTTGTAATATCAACCAAGTTGTTGATTGGACGAATACCACAAGCCGCCAGTCTTCTCTGCATCCATTCAGGCGATGGCGCAATTTTAATGTTTTTACAAACTCTTGCACAGAAGCGCGTGCAAAGGTCTCTGTCCTTTATTTCCACAGAAATGTATTGATTGACATCTTCTTCATTTCCTTTCGCTTCCACAACTGGGGGGATAAACGGTTTTCTAAATGTAGCTGCTGCCTCTCTTGCAATCCCTAAAATACTATAGCAATCCACACGATTTGAAGTTACTTCATACTCAACCACTGTATCACGCAATCCAAGTACCTCGATGGCATCCTCCCCTGGTGTCACTGGTTTCTGAAACACATAAACACCATTTTCTGGTGCTTCTGGGTACATTTCACGGCTGGAACCAAGTTCTTCAATCGCGCACATCATACCTGATGATGCAACACCGCGTAGTTTTCCTGCCTTGATTTTAATACCATTCTCCGGCAGTGGACCACCATCATGTCCACCAGCTACTTTTCCACCGTCAAGAACTGTAGGAACATAATCCCCTTCTTTTAAATTCTGAGCGCCCGTCACAATCTGCACTGTCTCTGCACCTACATTAACTTGACAGATAATCAGTTTGTCTGCATCTGGGTGTCGCTCTATTTTCTCTATATGTCCCACTACAATCTTTTCTAAGTTTTTGTCTAACCGCACAAATCCTTCTACCTTTGTCCCTGAGAGCGTCATGGCATCACAATATTCTTTATCTTCACAAGAAAGCTCAGGTACATATGCTTTAATCCACGATAATGGTGTATTCATTTTATCCTCCAATCTATGACACTTGTGTCACATTTCCAATTATTCTCTATCCTTAGAAACCGAAAAAATAGCTTAACAATCTTACGAATCCATATCTCTCATTACGCAACATTGCCATTTTATTTCTTTTCGATTTCTTAAAACTGTTTTAAGAATCGAATATCATTCTCATACAAAAGCCGCATGTCATCAATCTCATATTTTAAAAGTGCAATTCTCTCCAGACCTACACCAAATGCAAAACCAGTATATTCCTCCGGGTCAATATTACACATTTTTAGCACTTTAGGGTGGACCATACCACAACCAAGAATCTCTATCCAACCTTCTCCTTTACAAAAACGACATCCACTTCCACCACACTTAAAACACGATACATCCATCTCCGCAGATGGCTCTGTAAACGGGAAATGATGTGGTCTGAATTTTACTTTTGTGTCCTCACCAAACAGCTCCTTTGCAAACTCGGCAAGTGTTCCTTTCAAATCAGCAAATGTAATATTTTTGTCAATTACAAGTCCTTCAATTTGGTGAAACGATGGGGAATGTGTCGCATCCACTTCGTCTGCGCGAAATACACGCCCTGGCGCAATCATTCGGATTGGTAATTTTCCTTTTTCCATCTCGTGAACTTGTACGCCAGAAGTCTGTGTCCGCAACAAAATATCATTGTTGATATAAAAAGTATCCTGTTCATCCTTTGCTGGGTGGTCTGCTGGAATGTTAAGCGCTTCAAAGTTGTAATAATCCTTCTCTATCTCAGGACCTTCTACAACCTCATAACCCATTCCAATAAAAATACGTTCTACTTCTTCCAACGCGATAGTATTTGGGTGACGATGTCCCACACTGTTTTTCTGCGCAGGCAATGTCACATCAATCACTTCTGCTTTCATCCGCGCCTCACGAATTTTCCGCTCCATATTGGTCTTTGCTTCATCAAGCACTCGCTCAATCTCTGCTCTAGCTTCATTTACCAACTGTCCGACCTTTGGTCTATCCTCTGGCGCAACATCCTTCATACTTTTTAGCACAGCAGTCAGTTCCCCTTTTTTTCCTAAAAAACTGACACGGACGTCATTTAGTTTATCCAATGCTTCGCTCTCATTAATCTGACGAATTGCCTCTACCTTGATCTTCTCTAATTTCTCTTTCATGATCATTCTCCTTTACTATAAATTAAAAAATCCAAAACCATAATCGAGTAGGAAAATTTATTTCTCCTACTCACCACGCCGGACATGGACATCTTTCGCTGCATAGTTCCTCTCCGCGGATGTGTGCATAAAAAATCCCTTGTAGAAAACTCTACAAGGGACGAATTAACCGCGGTACCACCCAAGTTCCTAAATCAGACAGACCTCTGCCTGCTTGCTGCGTCAGCTATCACACGCACACATTTCATAGACACTCAAAAGACGTAACGTGCCACTCCGTCTTCTCCTACCATTTTGTTTGCGACATACTAACAGCCAACAAAACTTCAAAAAAGCTGCTCCGGTGGGAAATTCGACATCCTATCTGAACTGAGGAAGTTTTCAGCCGGTGACTTCCAATCTCTGACAGAAAATAGAATGCTACATAACACCTTCATTGCATTTTTCATTGATTTATAAAAAATATCTAAAAACTATCATAGGATATCCCCGCGTGAATGTCAAGTATAAAATTTTCTTTATCCCAAAATATACACAATCGTTTATTCCTATTCGTGCTCCAAAAACTTGGTCATCGTAATAATTCGCGTCGCTATGAAAATTTTGCTATTTAAAATCGCTCATATCATAGTTTTCAGTAATAAGATATATGATAGCCTATTTCAGTCTGCTATACAAAATCTCCATCTTTCCACAATCTGTTTCAATCTCAAGAATGACACTATTAATAATATTATAGTCTGTTTCATTGTACTCATGAACATATAAATCACTCTTGAACTGAATATTATTCTTACCGTTCTCCTCAATTGCGCCCATAGCATAAGTTGTGATAATATTCCCAATTTCCATAAGTGCCGATTGTTCAATCTCATCCAGAAAGTCCAAGTGTGGCAATAACATACCGCTAATCTTGTTGTACAAAATTCCAGCAAGTGTATTCGACATTCCATATAAAAACAGATGCTTATTCTCCCCTTCTGCAACTGTCCTAACAATAACTGCGCCTTCTACATTTCCCTTATAGATACAACTTTTTACACCACGTATTGGAATATCATACATTTCAGTAAAAAGCTTATGCGCAACATTTTCAATAAAGCTTTCTGTATTCGCAAAAGATTCCATACTTTGAAGTGGCATATTCTTCAAAATCTTTCGATCGCAGACACAAACATGGTTTACTAGCCATGCAAGCATCGTTCCGATAAAGCTTTTTAATGTCTTTGCAGAAAAGTCTTTACTGAGCTGCTCCTTATACGCCTGAACTGTATTCTTAAAGTCCATATGTATCTTGATATGCTGTGTATAACTTATGTACTTCCTATCTCGCTGAAGTGCCTCCTCCGTATCAAAATGAAAGACCGTATAATCTACTAAGAAGTCAATAATTTCCATACACTTTTGCTGGTTACTATTTCGGTTACCACTTTTTGCAATTTCTAATAACTGTTCAATTTTATCAAACAATTGTTTATGCTGTTTATCAATTTTATCAATGCCGACTTTGTATTCATCTTTCCATAAAGTTGCCATATCATTATCCCCTTTTCCTTGTGTCTATACTTTGGTATTTCATTTTCATATTATAGCATTCCCTGGAAAATTTATCAAGTTAATAAGTGGTTCCTACAAACTTTGGAAAGTAGTGTGAGAAGAACTTCTAATCACTCGCAGCAAAGCTGCTTCGCGAAGAAGTTCTAAGTCTCACACCAAAAAACGCAAAAGACGGCGTTTTTCATCTTGATTTGAAATTCTGTACAGCGAAATCATGGGAGTTTGTGTAAAATCAAAGATTTCACGCCTCCTGATTTGTACGCCCGCAAAAGTGGGCAGATGGGAGTTCGTGTGAATTGCAACGTTCTGATTTTAACAATGCATAATAACAAGCATCACACACTCCCTGATTATTCCAATCAGAACTGCGCAATGTCCCTTCATATTGCATACCACATTTTTTCATAACACTACCCGAATTAGGATTTCTTGGGTCATGTCTTGCCTCAATCCGATTTGCGTCAACCACATCAAACAGAAAATCCATAACCGCCTTTAACGCTTCCGACATAACACCTTGATGCCACCACGTTCTACCAATACAATAACCGATATGTACTGTGGAACTCTTTTCTTTCTTATCGACAACAGCAATGCTGCCAATTGGCTTGTCTCCATTTTCCCTCAGTACAATAGCCCACTGATAAAACTGTTCATCTGAATAGGCATTGATCCAATCTTTTATCACATATTGGCTTACCCCCAAATTTGTATGCGTCGGCCAAGTTAGGTATTTTGTTACTTCAGCATCTGACGCCCAGTTTTGATACATTGCCTCGGCATCCTCTATCACAAATCGTCTCAAAATCAATCTGTCAGTCTCCAATCGCTGTGTTCCGCAGTGTTTCATTAATAATCTCTCCTTTTTATTCAAATAGCTTCTTGCAAATCAGTTGCAAAAAGATTCTTGATAACTTTACTTTCTATCCCGCTAGACCTCCTACATGGATACTATACTTTATATCCATCTGGTTAGATTCCTGAAGTATAGTCTCTGCATCAATAAACAATTCGATACTGTGGTATGCAAAAAAATCTGGTTCTGTACCAAGAAAAAAATGTATTCTTGTTTCTTTAGGCGTATCACTATCTATCGTTATACTTTGTATATACAAACAATTCAAGAAAACATCTTCTGTTATTGGACAGGGAAACAATTCTTTGTTGTCTAATTCATAGTAAGTTTTGTTATTATCTTCATCAACCACTTCACACCCTTCCATCCAGTAATTTGCCAGATTCACCATATCTGCATCTAATAATGCCTTCTGAATTTCCTTTTCATGGTTCTCAACCCACAAGATATGTGTATTCAACTGGGTAATAAACACTTCTAACGTCCATTCTTTATTTTCAGAACACTCTTTAAAATTGGCATATAGTGTTGTTGTCACACCCCAAAGTTTTATTTCTTGCTTACAAGAAGATTGTCCGTTTTTGTCTTGATAAAAGTGTTTTATTGTAATTTTATTGTTCTTCAAATCACTTTTATTTTTTTTGCGCTCTTTTCGTTCCTGTTTAAACTTTTGTTCTTTCAAATAAAGTTGATGACTTTCCACTAGAAATTCAAAATAATATCGCTCCAGCACGTTCACCGCTAATCCTCTTGTATAATAAGAATATGCGGCTGATGCAAGCTGTTGTTCAATAGTGGCATAGCTTCCGGCAATCATAAATTTTACATTGTTCGGCAAAATAAAAAATACATTATCTGCACCTACTATCTTTTCTACATGATAATTAGGCGGCAATGGAAATGCTCTGTGTTCTATTGCAAAGATTCTATCGTGTTCTTCCGGTTTCAAGTCATAAGGAATGAGATATAACATTTCAATTTTTTGTTTTTCTCCGCAGGTTTCTTCCCGTAGGCTGCCGTCTGCAAGATATTCTGACATCATCATTCCTGTTTCAGAAATATATGCCCATCCTTCCCCAACAACAATTATATTGCCATCTTCATCCATGCCTGCAATTTGTTCTATATTCATTAAATTTGGGGCTTCCATTAATTTTTGCACAAAACTCATGTTGATATCCTCCTATCCAATCAGGCATTCTTTTCCCCGAAATACAATACCATATTTTTTAATGCGTTCTGGCGCAAATCCCTCTGCAATCAATCCAGCCTCATACTGTCTCTCTGCAATCTGTTGAAGCGCATTTGCAAGCGTCTCCTCTAAATCATTTTCTTTTCTTGGTTTGTGTACTTTAAATTCAATAATGTATGCGTAGTCATTTTCTCTATCTTGTGGTTTTAACATTATATCATAACGACCAAATCCGCTTTCTCTGTTAGATTGAATTGTAAATCTTTCCGCTAAATCCACAATCAATCCTAGCACAAATCCATGATAGAACCGCTCTGGCGCATCCTTTGACGATGCACTCTTTGACACATCAAAATTAGAAAAACTCACAAGCGCAATGTCATTCATAAACTCATTCATGGAATCTACATCATTTATCAATAATGCTTTCACAAAATCATTATATGGAATATTTGCGTTATTCTTAAACCAGCCATTCACCATATTTTTAAACATTATGGCTACCTCTTTATTGGTAAGTATCAATGTATAATATTGTTCTTTGTCCTCTCCCACAACCTCTACATCAAGAATCTTTAAATACCCCGTCGCAAGCAATAAACTCCAAACTGCATTTGTATTGTCTGCAAGCTGGTTAAAAACAATCTGCTCATCAATCATGGCCTTAAAACTACCGCCTTCTATGAGTACCTCCATTGTTTCTTTCAGTTCTATCTTTCCTGTCTGTATCAAGGAATTGACAAGACCATTTGAGCTTGTATTTGCCCAATATGCGCTGTACTTTCCTTTTCTTTTGATAAAAGATGTGATAGACCAAGGATTATAGATATCAGTACAATTTCCAAATGTAAATCCATCATACCAATATTTCACACTTTTCTTCTCATTTCCAAGCCCCACATTATCGAGAGCCTCAAACACCTCATTCTCTGTAAAACCAAAAGAAACTGCATACTCATTTGAAGTTGTTGTCACCACATCTAAATTATTTAAGTCAGAAAAAATGCTTTCTTTTGAAATTCTTGTAATTCCTGTAATAATTCCGCGATATAGATGCGAATTTGTCTTGAACGTATTGTCAAAAAAGCTTCGGAAAAATGCGACTGCCTCATCCCAATAATCCCCAAGCCACGCCTCCTGCATAGGAGTATCATACTCATCTAATAATACAATCACTTTTTTTCCATAATATTTTTCAAGATAAATGCATAGCGAATGAATCGCTGTCTGCGCCTTAAAATCCTCCATTTTTTCGTTTACCGCCGCAAACGCTTCTCTATCACTCTCGTCAAATTTATCTGACTTTATAATCTCTTTGTACATTCCGTAAAGGTTCGTAATAACAAATTTTACTAAGGCTTTCATATCCTGCACATTATTAGCCTTTGTTCCTGCAAAACTTAAAAATATCACAGGATATGTTCCTTGAATCTGTCTGTACTTTTCCTCGTTCCAGATAGCAAGCCCTTCAAACAAATCGCCTCTGTCTGTATATTGATTGGAAAAAAAACATTCCAACATACTCATATTCAATGTTTTTCCAAATCTCCGCGGACGTGTAATAAGTGTCACATCAGAGGCACTTTCCCACCACTCTTTAATAAATCTCGTTTTATCTACATAGAAAAATCCCTCCTCTCTAAGTCTATCAAATCGCTGCGCACCGATATTAACAATAGTATTGCTATCCATATTGATACCTCCTTTACCAAAACCTTTTATATTTTATGTTCTTTTTCTTTTCGGCACAATTCTCCAAAGTAATTGTTCGTTATAAACTCCAAAAAATTATTTTTCAATCATTCTAATTCTGCCCATTTACACAATCAATTCAATCTGATTTCCCTCTATTCCAACAATGCAACTTTCATAATAGCCATCACTAGTAGTCCTTGGTCCACTTATCACTTCATATCCATCTATTTTTAACTGTTCTGTAAGTTCATTCACTTTCTCCTTGCTGCCAACAGAAAAAGCAATATGAATAAACCCCGTTCTACTTAACGTTTTCTCCATATTATCCAAAATTGGTTTATTCATAATTTCAAGTCGTGCACTATCACCAAACGTCAAAAAATACGAATGAAACTCTGTCCTTGTGTTATAATATTCTTCATTAGAAACGGCTCCAAAATACTTGACAAAAAACTCTCTGGTCTTTTCTAACTCATTCACATACATAGCAACATGCTCAATATACATAATATCCCCATTTTTAATTATAATAAATTTTCTAATTCTTCTGCCTTAAATTGTATTACTTTCAAGTCCTGCCTTTCTAAGCAAAAATAACCAGTTGTTTGGCTTAATTTCCTTTCCTCCACCCCAAATAAAATACGATAAAGTATCCTCATATATATGACTGACCCTACAAAAGCAAATATTCAAATAAACATTTATTTAATTTCTCTTGTATGTATATTTATATTATTGGACACTTGCTCCTTTGCAGATAAAAAAATTATAACACAAATTATTTTGTAATAGTTCATCATCAATAAAAAATACGTAAAAAATCGCTAATTATTTTATTTTCTTTTTGAAATTATATGATATGATAGTTGTATACACTTGCACAGTGCCGGGTGCATTACTTATTGAACAACAAAACTGGCACAGAAAAGAGGTAAGAATGAAATTTAATAATGGCTGCTGGCTTCAGCAAGAAGGCTGTGAATGCTTTGCACCACAGCAGGCATATTTTACAAAAGTAGAGACGGACAAAGTGACCATATGTGCTCCGACAAATCATATTAACCATAGGGGAGACACACTTGGAGGCGTCAATTTGACACTTGTTATCACTGTCCCTATGGATGAAGTAATCCGTGTACAAACCTATCATCATCTTGGTGCAGTAAACACTTATCCTGCGTTTGAAATCAATGCAAACGCAAAACCACTTAAGGTAGATGATAACGAAGAACACATTATTATTTACAGTGGTTCCCTTGCCCTTGAGATTGGTAAAAATCACTGGTATATGCGATACACCAGAAACGGTAAGTTAATCACGGAGTCCAAAGCAAATGACCTTGCCTTGGTAAAAACAGACTGGAGTGGGCTTGCTTATGACAGAGGTGATAATTATAACACTTATATGCGTCAACAACTTGGTATTGGCGTAGATGAAAAAATTTATGGTCTTGGCGAGCGCTTCACTCCATTTGTAAAAAACGGACAAAGCGTAAAAATCTGGAATGCTGATGGCGGAACAAACACAGAACAATGTTATAAAAATATTCCGTTTTATATCTCAAGTAAGGGTTATGGCGTCCTTGTCAATCACCCAGAAAATGTTGAGTTTGAAATTTGTACAGAGATGGTCACAAAAACAGAATTTTCTGTGGAGGGAACCTATCTGGACTACTTCTTAATCAATGGTCCTGAGATGAAAGATGTGTTGCGACGTTACATAGATATTACTGGAAAACCAGGACTTCCTGCCCCATGGACTTTCGGTTTATGGCTGTCCACTTCTTTTGTCACAAATTATGATGAAGATACTGTTATGAGCTTTGTTGATGGAATGCTTGAAAGAGGGATTCCTCTGCGAACTTTTCATTTTGACTGTTTCTGGATGAAAGAATTTCATTGGAGTGACTTTTTATGGGACAGCCGTGTATTCCCTGATCCTGTTGGAATGCTCAAACGTATCAAAGAGAAAGGTCTAAACATTTGTGTATGGATTAACTCTTATATTGGGCAAGAATCTGTTCTATTTAAAGAAGGTATGGAAAAAGGATACTTTATCCGACGTCCAAATGGTCAAGTTTGGCAGTGGGATATGTGGCAGTCAGGCATGGCAATCGTAGACTTTACCAATCCTGCAGCATGGAAATGGTATCAGGACAAACTGGAAATCCTTCTTGATATGGGGGTGGATTGCTTTAAGACAGACTTTGGAGAAAGAATCCCTACTGATGCTATTTATTATGACCGTTCTGACCCAAAGAAAATGCATAATTACTATTCTTATCTCTACAATAAATGTGTGTATGAACTGCTTGAAAGAAAACGTGGAAAAGGACAAGCAGTACTTTTTGCCCGCTCTGCTACCATTGGCGGCCAAAAATTTCCAGTCCATTGGGGCGGTGATTGTTGGTCAGACTATGAAGCAATGGAAGAAAGCCTGCGTGGCGGACTGTCTTTGTGCATGTCCGGCTTTGGTTTTTGGGCTCACGACATTGGTGGATTCGAACATACTTCCACAGCAGATGTATATAAACGTTGGGTGGCTTTTGGTCTGCTCTCCTCACACAGTAGACTCCACGGAAGCCAATCTTATCGTGTTCCTTGGGTATATGATGAAGAAGCTGTCGATGTGCTTCGCTTCTTTACCCGCTTAAAGGCAAAACTTATGCCATATCTTTACAAAACTGCTATCACTGCTGCCACTGAAGGTATTCCAAGTATGAGAAGTATGGTACTCGAATTTACAAAGGATAAAACGTGCCACTATCTCGACAAACAATATATGCTTGGTGATAGCCTGCTTGTCGCACCAATCTTTAATGATGAGAGCAAAGCCGAATACTATTTACCACAAGGTATCTGGACAAATTTCTTTACAGGAAAGGAGTATCGTGGTGGCGCATGGATTGAAGAACAACATGATTATCTGAGTATTCCTCTAATGGTTCGTGAAAACTCTGTCGTGACAGTTGGCGCACATGATGACAAACCTGACTATGACTATGCTGACGGCTGCGAACTGCGCATCTATGCAGTTCACGATGGCGTAAAAATCGACACTGCAGTGTATGGTATGAACAATACCATAGAACTTTCTGCTTCCATTAGAAGGCAAGGGCATAGCATTATTGTGACAACAGACAGCATTAAACCGTACACTATTCGCATGATTAATATGCGCGCAGCCGAAGCAACAAGCGGATTTTTAACCATAGAAGGGAATGATTCTATTGTGACCCCAAATCCAGGCGCAAATGTAGTGGAAATCACCTTTTAAAATATCAACTAATCGAGTAGCAAAAATTAGGGGGAACCTTTCCCCCTAATGATTTACTCCATAAATTTACTTCTCATCAACTCGTCACGCGCAACACGCATTGCACTCTCTACACTGCCTTGCTCAAACGGATTTCCAAGATTCGCATAACGCAATGTTTCCAGATAACTCATACTACCGCCACACTTACAGAGATTGAGATAATCTTCCCATGCTTGCGCATGATTTTCTTTCTCCTTTTTCTTAAATTCCATTGCCCCCATCGTTGTAAGTGTATAATTGATATAATACATTGGATATAGATAAATATGAAGCTTATGATACCAAAAACCACCTCTATCAAAAAAGTCATCCGATTCATAAACACGCCATGGCATATATTTTTGCTCAAGTTTTTTCCATTCCAATGTCCGTTCCTTCGGGGTCAACTCTGGATTCGCATAACAAATGTGCTGAAACGCATCTACTGCTACACCAAAAGGCACAAATGTGACAGCCTCCTGCAAATGTGCAAAGCGGAATTTGTCAGCTTGCTCTCCAAAGAAGCGTTCTGCATATGGATATGCAAACTGCTCCATCGACATAGAATGAATCTCTGCAATATCAGTTGATTCTGAATAAAAATCTGATATTGGCTGATTACGCATTGCCATATATCCTGCAAAAGCATGCCCCAGTTCATGTGTCAATACCTGCATGTCAAAAATAGTCTGATTGAAGCAAGAAAATACAAATGGCGCTAAATAGCGTTGCAGCTCTGTCATATAACCCGTTGATGCCTTTTTAGGCTTATTTTTCAAGTCCATCAATTCATGCTCTATCATAAAATCAATAAATTCACCTGTCTCGGGACTCATCTCATGATACATCTTTGCTGCCTCATTTACCATGAAGTCATCATCCCCTGCTGGAACTGCATTCCCATCTGGAAAAATGCGCTTTTCATCATAGAATGAAAAATCGTTCACGCCAAGACGTTTTGCCTGCGCCTCATACAATTTCTGACAGATTGGCACAATCACAGTGCATACTTGTTCACGAAAAGACTCTACTTCCTTTTGCCCATAATCAGTGCGCCCCTGTTTCATATATCCTACTGGAATATAATTCTCATAGCCAAGGTTCCGCCCCATCTCATTCCGAATCTGAATTAATGTATCCCAAATTTCTTCTAAACGGGGTTCATTTTTATGATAAAATGCCGCATAGGCCCGAACTGCTGCCTTGCGCATTTCTCTGTCCTCATGTTCAAAATACTTTTGCACACCATACAGATTCAAAGTTTTTCCATCAAACGGAATTTCTGCAGTCGCCATCATTTTCTCATATTCATTGCAGAGCTTTGCCTCCTGCTGCATCAATGGAATATTTGCCTCACAAAAAGTCTTTTTCTCAAGCTCCTTTTTTGCAAAAAATTGTTTTCCATACTCCTTCTCAAGTTCCGCGCGAAACGGACTGTTCATCAGCGCTTCGTCAACCGCTAAAAGTTGCGGCATAATAGTTGGGAATGTCGTGTCAATATACTCATTTTCTTTCTCATAAAACTCATCTGTCGTATCTAATGTGTGCCGAATCGAAGCAATTGTAGCATCTGTTGAGAAATCTTTTCCCCACTCGTCATACGCAAGCATTGCCTCCTTAACTTCCTCATAACTGTTTGCGTGCTCAATTCGCTCTTTTGTCTCTGTCGCATATGCTGCCATTTTCTCACAGTCTGGCCTTTTGTACTCTAATGTTGAAAACTTAAAATTTTTCATGATAACTCTCCTTCTTTATTTTATGTTTTTTCACACGAACTCCCATCTGCCCGCTTTGGCGGATTCTAATCAAAGATTTCACATTATTATTCATAAGGTCTCTGATAAAAACGTCCTGAAATTTGTTGAGTATTAATTACATTGACAAACGCCTTTGGATCCGCCTTCTTAATTCCCTTAATAATTTCCTTACACTCTGCTCGTGACACAACAGAATAAACAATCTTGCGTTCTTGATGTTCATAAGAACCTTCTGCCTCAATGATCGTGGCGCCATGATTACTGTCTTTGGCAATTACCTCATAGACCCGTCTTGCATGATTTGTCACCACTAAAAGAGTATGCTGACGATACTGTTTAAACAATGTGCGTAAAATCTGTGTGGAAGCATACTGAAAAATAATAGAATACAACGCTTTTTCCCAACCAAACAGCAGTCCTGCAGCCACTAGTAATATAGCATTAAATCCAAGAATAATATTAAATGAATCCATGCCTGTCTTTTCAGATAAAAAGATACTAATAAAATCGGTTCCCCCTGAGGTTGCATTCACCATCAAACACAAACTGACAGCAAAACCATTAATCATTCCACCGAAAACACTAATTAATAAAGTATCATATACAATTGCTTGTGATGGTAGAATATCTGTTAAGATATTCGTCAACATAATGCACAAACAAGAATACAGCGTAAATTTTTTGCCAATATATCGAAAACCAATGTAAACTGGCCCCAAATTCAATATAATATTGATTACAGTATATGGAAGTTCAAATCCGAAAAAAAGCTCAACAATTCGTTGAATCAGCAACGTCAGTCCCGTTACTCCGCCAGGATATATACCACCTGTCCGCACAAAAGTCTTAATATTTAGCGCTATGATTACCGACGCAATACAGATGATGACAATCCGCTTCGCGTCCTCCTTAAAATTAAATTTCATAAATTCTTTTCCTCCAATATGATTCCA
>CAJUAE010000040.1 GCA_910583965.1 uncultured Lachnospiraceae bacterium | reverse complement strand
ACAATTCTTTTTTAGAATTTTCAGGGTTGCATTACTGTTTATTTGTCAAGGTTCTAATATTTTTATTTCAGTATCATTTAGTTGTCCAAGATACCGAGCGGAGAAGATGGGATTTGAACCCATGCGCCGCTATTAACGACCTACTCCCTTTCCAGGGGAGCCCCTTCGGCCAGCTTGGGTACTTCTCCAAATGGCAGAAATAAAAGCGGAGAGGGTGGGATTCGAACCCACGCGCCCTTGCGGACAAACGGTTTTCAAGACCGCCTCGTTATGACCACTTCGATACCTCTCCATATTTTGTTTTGCTATCGCTCTAATCTGCAATGCAAGAATCATTTTATCAAATCATCTTTGCCTTGTCAACTATTTTTTTATAATTTTTTATGAAAAATTTTATCTCATTTTAGTTCTAAGCTATTTTCATCAGCGACGTGTTTTATATTATCACGCCTATATGCAGTTGTCAACACCTTTTTTATATTTTTTCAAACACTCTTTATTAAAAAGTTAATCCAGTAATATTTCTGCAATTTTCAAGTCTTCTGGTGTTGTTATTTTAATATTTTTATAAGAACCTTGAACTAGTTTAACCGGTATCTTTAAAAAATATTCTACTACCATAGCATCATCTGTCACTGTAATCCCTGCAGCAGACAAATTTTCTTCCTCTGACAGAAGCTTGTCATAAGCATCTGCAATAACATTTCTGTCAAATACTTGTGGCGTTTGTATTTGCCACACAAGAGAACGCGCTGGTGTATCAGATACATATCCTTTTTCATCTGATATTTTTATCGTATCCTTTACAGGCATACCAATCACACATGCACTAGATATTTGTACTTCATCAATCGCTCTATTAATTATATCTTCATCCACAAACGGACGTGCTCCATCGTGAATAAACACATACTTACATTCCCAGCAAATTGCTTGAATGCCATATGCCACAGAATGATAGCGCTCTTTTCCACCTTCCACAATTGCTTTTATCTTATGAAATCCATACTTATCAAGAATTTCCTTTTGGCAAAATTCCTGTTCATTTCTTCCCACAACCAGCACAATATCATCAATTTGACTATCCTCAAAGGCTTTTAATGAATAATACAACACTGGTTTGTCTTTAAGAAGCAGATATTGTTTGTGAACGCTACTTTCCATTCGTTTTCCTTGACCTGCTGCCAGCACAATTGCTGTCGTTTGAAATCCATTCATATTTTCTCTGCTTCCTTTCTTTTATAGTGTATCTCTTAAAATCTTTTTTCACCTGTTTTTAGGCTAAATTTTTCTGTCAATTTAATCAACTTATGTTTCCTTGTATATCTCATAAATTTATGCATATCTTGCAAAAAGTCTTCTAGTAACATCAAATTATAAAAAGATTTGAGAAATTATTCGACTATGAGCACGTTCTTTATCGTTCACCCAATCTAAGATTTGGAACTGCATTTAAATCATAACCACTTCTTGTTCCCTTCTTATATTCATAATAGCCTGCAACCCCTATCATCGCTGCATTGTCTGTGCAAAATATAGGGGAAGGATAATAAAATGCAACCTTTTGATTTTCGCATGCTATCTCAAAAGCTGTGCGAAGTGCAGAATTGGACGCAACACCTCCCGCAATCGCAAATTTAGCAAAACCATACTCTTTCACTGCACTTAGAGAATGTGCAACAAGCACATCAACTACTGCTTTCTGAAAAGAAGCGGCAACATCTGCCTTATTAACTTCTACTTTTTTCATTTCACAGGTATTTAAATAATTTAATACTGCTGATTTTAATCCGCTAAAACTAAAATCATAGTTTGCCCCGTCTACCTTCGCCCTCGGAAAATGGATTGCATCAGGATTACCCTCTTTGGAAATATTGTCAATTTTAGGCCCCCCTGGGTATCCAAGACCTATAGCACGCGCCACTTTATCAAAAGCTTCTCCTGCAGCATCATCCCTTGTATACCCTAAGATTTCATACGCTCCATAATCTTTCACAGCAACAAGATGTGTATGTCCTCCAGACACAACTAGACAGGCAAATGGTGGTTCAAGTGTCTTATTTTCTATAAAGTTAGCACTGATATGTCCCTCTATATGATGGACTCCAATCAGTGGTTTATTCGCAGCAAAACTAATTGCCTTAGCCACTGATACCCCTACAAGCAATGCCCCTACAAGCCCTGGACCATATGTCACCGCAATCGCTGTAATTTCATCCAACGTCACTCCTGCTTTGCTTAGTGCTTCTTCTATTACTTGATTGATTTTTTCGATATGCTTTCTTGAGGCAATTTCTGGCACCACGCCACCATATAATGTATGCAGTTCAATCTGTGATGAAATAATATTAGACAAAACTTGTCGTCCATTTTTCACAACTGCAGCTGCTGTCTCATCACAGGAACTTTCAATTGCTAAAATCAATATGTCTTGTGTTTTTCCTTGTTCCATAATCAGGCCAAACCTTTCTGGTATTTTATATTTTAGGATTCCAGAACAGTTTTTTCCTCTGGATTGACCAACTCAAATCCAAGGATTTTCCAACGCCCTGTCTCCGTTTCTTTTCTCAAAATAAAAATCTGTTTTGAAGATTTATAATCTGCGCCTGTTTGTACAGAATAAATGCAATACATTTTTGCACATCTGCGTCCTTCATAAGTATATTCCTCGACATCTGTACTTTTTGACGTCTGATAAGAAAAAATAGAGTACCCACTTTGTAAAAATTCATCAACGTCTTCCTTTAAATCCTTAATATATTGCTCTCTTGGATTGTTTGCTGCAAGCTCCTCATCATACAATGCCAAAAGTTTATCGGCCATCTGTCCCAATTGTTCTTCTGTATAATCTTCATTATAAAGACATTTTGTAATGTCACTGTAATATTTCAAAACTTCTCTTGGCGTTGGTGGATAATCATCTTCGAGATTCTTTAACAATACTTCTTGTACTGCTGTAACAATTGTTTCATCATCGTTCTTCATATAGTTTGATAGATAAAAATAGTACCCGCCAACTAATGCCACTAAAATCACAATAATGATTGCACTTTTCACTTTGCCCATTTTAGATTCCCCCTTATACCTTTTTTGACTTTATCCTTCTTCATCCTCAAACAGAAGCTCCTCACTCCAGCCATCTTTTGCAATATAAGTTTTTGAGAAGACTGCCTGCACTTCTCTTTTATATTCCTCTGGTCTTGTAAGAGAAGGAGAATAATGTGTCAACCACATTTTTGCCACATTTGCCTCCTTTGCCATCGCCGCTGCCTCATAAAAAGTCATATGCTTGTGTTCCTTTGCCTTCTCTTTTTTATCTGGCTCTCCATACATTCCTTCACATATAAATAAATCGGCATTTTTTGCATTTTTAATAATACCTTCTGTTGGTCTTGAATCCGTACAATAGGTCACCTTAAGTCCTTTTCTAGCAACTCCCATCACCATATCCGGCGTGTATGTACCTGTTTCAAGCACGATAGTCTCTCCTTTTTGCAACCGATTCCAATATCTTTTGTCAAGTCCTAATGCCATCGCTTTATCTAACTGAAACTTTCCTTTTCTTTCGACGACAATATTGTATCCATAACATAGAACATTGTGATTCACGCGGAATGCTTCAATGCGAAATCCTTCAAATGCAAAGCTCTGTTCTGGCTCTGTAATTTCTAAATATTCAATTTCAAAAGGAAGTTCAGGCGCGACCACACGCAGAGCATTGACCACTTTTGAAAGTCCTTTCGGTCCAATTATGACAAGTGGCGTGGTTTTCTCTGCATTTCCCATTGTCAATAACATTCCAGGAAGTCCAGATATATGGTCCGCGTGATAATGTGTAAAACACATGATATCAATCGGCTTGGGACTCCATCCTTTTTCCTTCATAGCAATCTGGGTGCCCTCGCCACAATCAATCAATATACTTGTGCCATTATATCGCGCCATAAGCGAAGTAAGCCACCGATATGGTAAAGGCATCATGCCTCCTGTCCCCAATAAACATATGTCTAATATAAAAATCACCTCTATCTTTATTTTTATGAACCTCTTGCTTTACACTTTTTACTCTTTCCACAAAATCACTGCATCATCCTTTGGTTTTTCATAAAAATTAGGACGCACTCCTTTCGAGACAAAACCAAGTTTCTTGTAGAGTTCGCGCGCAGATGTATTTTGACTGCGCACTTCCAACGTAAACGCCGAGATACCATAGCGCTCCCTGCCAAGCTTTAATAGCGCCTCCATAAGTGTTGTTGCAATCTTTTGGTTTCTGTATTTTTCATGAACTGCCACATTGGAAATGTCGCCCTCACCAGCGATATTTGTAAGCATACAACCTCCTAAAATATGTTCTTTTGCATTCGCCGCATCTGTCCTTGCAACAAGATAAACCCTGTTGGGATTGGTGAGTATCTCCTCAAAATCTTTGTATTTCCATGGCATAGAAAAGCAGGAAGCTTCCAATGATGCCACTTCTTCTAAGTCTTCTTTTTGCATTTCTTGTATATAATATTGCTTTTTTTCCTGTTCTGCGCGCTCTCGCTCTGCCTGCGACAGTCTAAGATAATCAGGAGCATGTTTTGTTGCACTTTCTCTAATCCCTTTTTTGTACAACTCACAACCAAGCGCTGCCACGCAGGAAGCACGCTGACGATTACAACACGACGGCGCAAAACTATATTTGACCTTGATACGTTTTGTAATCTGATCGCGATACACTGCCACGCCATCTCCCAAAAACAAAACTTCCTTGTTCATTTTCTCACACAAAAAATTGATGTTTTCAACAATTTCATCAATTGTTACAACACATTGTTTTTCTATTGTACACAAGTCATATCCTGCATCGTCTTCTGCCTGCTTATGAAATTCATACAATCCTGTATAAACCTGGTTTCTGCGCGCGTCCATAATCGGGCAAATCAACGCACTGCAACCATAAAGATTATATGCAAGTGCATCCACGGTCGGCACTGGAATAATGGGAATATCCAGTACAAGTCCTAATCCTTTTGCCGTCGCTGAGCCAATACGCAATCCTGTAAAGGATCCAGGTCCTGCCGCAATCGCAATCGCATCCAAAGTTTGCAAATCAAGTTCCGTCATGTGCTTTATCTCATCAAGCATAGGAAGCAATGTCTGGGAGTGAGTCTTCTTATAATTTATGGTGTACTCTGCAATGATGATATCATCTTCCACAATTGCCACAGACGCTACAAGCCCAGAACTATCTAATCCAAGAATTTTCATATTAATCCCCCATGCCGCCTTTTGGCAGCTCAAATAATAATCGGCATAAAACTTAACACTTCTGTGCAAAGCAACCTTTGCTGCGAGTGCTTAAAAATACTTTTCATGCTAACCAACTTTTTGCCGCTGCGCGACAACATAAATCTTATTGGCCTTCTATCAGAATCCTTCTATACGCAAAACCTTTCTCAAGATTTTTCTCTATGATTATCTGTCTTGCCTCCGCTGGTATCAATTCTTTGATGCGCTCCGCCCACTCGATAATACACAACCCATTTCCAAAGAAATAATCCTCATAACCAATCTCATCCATCTCCTCGGCATCACCGATACGATACACATCAAAATGATAAAATGGCAACCTACCACTCTCATAAACCTGTACAATTGTAAAAGTAGGGCTATTGACATGCTCTGTAACGCCAAGCCCTGTCGCTACACCTTGCGTAAACACTGTTTTCCCTACGCCAAGATCTCCATTAAGCATATAGATTTCACCTGGTTTTGCAGTCTGACCAAGCTTTCTTCCTACCTCAAAAGTCTCCGCTGGACTGTTGGTCTCTATATAAATTTTTTTATCACTCATCTTAATCCCCCATGCCGCCTTTTGGCGGATCAAATAGTAATCACGTGAAACTTAATCCTTCTCCGCAAATCAGTCTTTGCTGTGAGCGGAAACTGCCACAGGCGGTTAGAAATACTTTTCACGCAAACTCCCATCTGCCCGCTTTTGCGGGCTTACTAATCGGGATGTGTGAAATTTTAATTTCACACGATTGCCCTTTCTAAAAACGTATTTTAACTTTTTTGGGGTGCATATGAGTCGATATCATCTGTATTAGCGCCTCCTTTTTGTCACCCAAATCCTTTTTTGGAAAAATAGAAGCGGCTGTTCTTGATGTATAAAGTATAATACTTCTTCCTGTCGAAACCGCTTTGACACAGCTATCCCAGCTTTGTTTTTCCTCATTTTCTCCTTGAGATACGCTGATGCCCTCATCTGTCATTTTATAATGAAGTGGTTTTTTAAATGCTGGTGTGTTCTGCGCCTGCCGCATTGCTCGCAAAAACAACGCACCGGGAAGATATACAATCAAGACAACGCCCGCAATCAGATAAATAACATACTTTGTCGAGAGAAATGCCATGATTAAAAACACGCCAACCAGTGTGCCCAACATTCCTGAAAAACTGGTATATGTATGATACAATAAATAATCATATAACACACCTGCTGTCACCTTGACATCAAATTCCATTTCCATTATAATAATTTATCCTTTCTGCATTATTTTCTATATCATGATGTTGGGGTCAAAAGGTATTTTGCCCCCTATGATACCACGGATTGCTCCGCATTTCATGCTCCCGCAATCCTAAAACACCTCAAATTCGCTCATTTTTCTGTGAAAAATGGCTACTTTTCGGTGTTTTTGCGGGTCCCAAGTTCAAAAATCCTCTTGCAAGCAAGCTTGCATCGGATTTCTTGACCTTTTGACCCTGGTATCATATCATTCAAATATCTATATTGATAGAAGCACCTGCATTTTGATAATACAGGTGCTTCTATCAATATGCACTTTCCTATACAGTATACCAAAAAGTAATCAAAGTGCAAGTCATTATGTAAATTAATCTTAAAAGAAATCCTTTCTACTCATGTCGAAGTGCTTCAATCGGACTAAGTTTTGCCGCCTTTCGTGCAGGGTAAATACCAAAAAAGATGCCAATCAATGAAGAAAATCCAGTTGCGGCAAGAACTACTTTGGGGTCAACTACGGCTTCCATACCGCCCATTCCCATATTTGACGCCAATCCACAAATTCCCCTTGCGCCTAAAATGCCAAGAACAATACCAACAAATCCACCAATCAATGTTATAATCACTGCCTCCATCAAAAACTGAAATAAAATCGAACCTGTTTTTGCACCAAGTGCCTTGCGGATACCGATTTCTTTCGTTCGCTCTGTCACAGACACCAGCATAATGTTCATAACACCGATACCACCTACAATGAGCGCAATTCCTGCTACCAACATTATAAAAATTGTGATGTAATTCAAAATATCGCCAATCATGCCGACCTGACTTGCCATATCCGCGCTCTGTATATAGTCCTTTCCGCGCACATTGTACCTTGCCTCAAGCAAACTTTGTACCTGTCTTGAAATATCTGTAACATACTCAGAAGAATCTGCAAAAATAATAAATGAACTAAACTCCTCTGTATAATATCCATACAGTTCTTCCAACAGAGTAATTGGAATTTCCATTGACACATCTCCGTAAGTGCCCATCGTCATTTCCTTTGCGAGAGAATCGTCATCTTTTTTCACACCTACAATCGTAAAATCTTCCGTGACACCCCACATGCTCATGCTCAAATCTAACCCAACAACATCTATCGTTCCAAAGAGTTTTTTTGCGCCACGCTCATTGATAACACATACCTTTGCGCCACTCTGGCTCTCAATCTTATTAAAATATCGCCCTCTTGCAATTGGCGCACCATCGTAAAACTGCATAGATTCATTTCCAAACATCGGCGCTACGCTAAATGTTCCCTTTGTCGTCTGCGCACTTCCATTTGCCCCCATTCGCCAAATATCCGTCGCACCCTTTACATGCGGCACTTTCTCATAGATTGCATCGATATCGTCATCATTAAACATAATTGTGTCCGCCTCATCCGCTGGGACATCCGCATAGATTTGAATAAAACCACCGACCAGCGCATCAAGCTGTCCACTGATGCCAACTTTAAATCCATTTCCTGCCGACACAATCAAAATAACAGACGAAATACCAATGATAATACCAAGCATTGTCAGAAAAGAACGCGCCTTGTTACTGCGAATATTCATCAGGGCTATTTTTACATACTCCAATATTCTAGCCATTGTCTGTTCCATCCTCCGTCTGCTTCTGTGATGTGTTTGCATCTTCCTGCTCCACAGACTGCGCCTGTGAACTGTTTTCATCTGTTTTTTCTGCCTCCGTATTGTTTGCACCTGTACTTTCTGTACCTGTGTCACCCATACCAGACATTGGCATGCCTGTCACTGCCATTCCTTCGTCAAGCCCCATTCCATAAACTGATGTTGTCACAATCTCCTGATTCTCTGAAAGCCCATCCAAAATTTGGATATAAGCTTCCGAAGAAATACCAGTTTTAATATATTTCTTAGTAAGAATACCATTCTCAATTAAATAACAGAACTCGCCTTGACTATCAACATTAACTGCTTCGACTGGAGCCTGCAAAACATCTTTTTCACTTGCAGTTAAAATTTTAAGTTTCGCATCAAGTCCCAAGAAAATATTTTCATCGGGGTTATCTATATGTATTCTTGCAGCAACCGTTGCTGTACCAGATGTATTTTGTTCTGCTATGTGATTGATTTTGGAAACCGTTCCAGTATAGCTCTTTCCAGATATAATAATCTCCGCTGGCTGTCCAATCACAAGCGTTTCTAGTGCATACTTAGAAGCTTGAAACTCAACACAAACATTGTCAATGCTCTCAAGAACCATAAGCTGTGTTCCCTCCTGCACAGTTGCACCTTTCACTACATTTAAGTCAGAGATAACTCCATTAAAATCTGCTACAATACCATTTAGAACAGCTTTATATTTTCTTTCGGCGTCCTGACCTTCCAATTTTGTTTTTTCTTTGTTTAGTGCATACCCTTCAAGTTTATTTCCGTTTACAACTGCGGACTCTGCACCTGCTTTTACACTTTTTGCCTCAGAAAGACGCTCCTCATAATCCGCAAGAATTTTCTTTGCCTGCGTCAGCATATCCTCCCATCCATAATCTGTTTTGTAATCTGAGAGCAGACTCAATTCATTTTGCAGTTTATTTAACTCATTTTGTTTCTCTACCTTTTTTCCCATCAACATTTCAACATCAGTGTCTTTTGTGGGTGTCTGTATTGCTAGATCATAATTGTTCATTTCCTTCTCAACCTTATAGATCTTAGCATACAAATCTGATTTTTTTAATGCTGTTAAATCTGTAATACTGTTCGTCAAATCCTCTATGTACTGCTCGTAGCTGTCAATCACAGCTTCGCATTGTGCAATCTCTGCCTCAGCTTCCGCCAATTTTGTCTTCTGTTCCTCATTATATTGTACATTGGAACTATAATCTGCTGAACTAATCTTCTGTTCTAAGTCTGACTTTTGCTTTGCATAAGCAACCGCCTCCTCATCAAAGCATAATAACACATCTCCTGCCTTGACAACATCACCTTTTTCCACTTCAATTTCTTCCACTTTTGCCTCTGCTGGTGCAAAAAATGTAACAGATTCCTCTGCAACTACTTTTCCGCTAACATTGAGTTCTGTATCGATATCTCCCATGGATACCTTATCTGTATAGACTGGAATTGTCGTACTTCCTTTGCCAGAAAAAGATTTTATTACAACTACAACTATCAGCACAACAATAACAGGAATAATAATCTTTAATTTCTTCTTTTTCCGTCTGTGTATCTTTTTGCCTCCCTCCGCATTTTGTACATTTTTCTCTCCCTTACTCATTTTTTTCGTCCTCCATATTTCCCTGTTCTAATAATTGAGGCCTGTTTTGCCTCATGTCTGAAACGATTTTTCCATCTCGTATTTTAATAACTCTATCTGCCTGTTCTGCAATCTCATTGTCATGTGTAATTAAAATTACTGTCCTACCTTCTCCGTGAAGCTCTCGCAAGATCTGTAGAATTTCTTTTGTCGAGTTAGAATCCAAATTTCCAGTTGGTTCATCTGCCAATATAATCGGCGGTGCCTGCGCAATTGCCCTTGCAATCGCAACGCGCTGTTGTTGACCACCTGACATCTGTGCTGGCTTATGGTCTAGTCTGTGCGATAATCCCACTTTCTCAAGTGCCCTCAGCGCTAGTTCATCTCGCTCTCGCTTACCTACACCGCGATAAATCAACGGCAATGTGACATTTTCCACAGCAGTTAAATTTTGAATTAGATTAAACCCTTGGAAAATAAAACCAATCTCCCGATTTCTGACATCCGACAATTCGTCATCATCCATATCTGACACATCAATACCATGCAACATATAAGTTCCCGAAGTCGGCACATCCAAACAGCCAAGCATATTCATCAATGTCGATTTACCGGAACCGGAATGTCCTATAATTGCAACAAATTCTCGCTCACATATTGTAAGATCAATTCCATCAAGCGCATGTACCTCATTTTCTCCAGGATTATAAATCTTTCTCATGTCCTTAATTTCAATTAACATTTTTCCCAAAGTTTCCGTCTCATCCATTTTTCTTCCCCAATCCCCCTTTTGAATACCTATAGACTCTCAAAGTCTTTTTGTAATAAATATTGTGAAAAGATTTTTGTGAGATATATACAAATTTATAAGACATACATAAAATATATGTTAATTAAACTTGTGTATATAACAGAAAATCTGCCACAAACATAATCGCAAAAAAATCTCAAGAGGCTATTATATGTCATATCATAACACTGCACATTTATTTTGTCTTTAACATTTTCTTAATTTTACATTAATTTACAATACCTAAAAAATGTATTAATATCTCTTGGAAATTATGTATTTTTCATAAAAAATATCTAATCTTTTTGTTATTATTTTTTAAATATTTTGTAATTGTATAGAAGTTATACCTTCCTTTATGCACACGACCTGTGTCACCTTAGTGGTTTATTTTCTTTGCGTAGGTCTGTATAATCGAGTTAAAAATTTTCCTTTCCCTACTCGCGCACTGGATGTCCATTAGCTTCTGTTGATATTTTTCCTTTGGACGCTCGTGTGTATAAAAATACCGACCTCCTAATCATTAGATTTTTGGTCTAACTTTTGGGGTCGGTACATTATAAGTATCTCTTATGTATAGTATCTATTACAAATCACTTCTAACTTTATGCGCTTTCTGTGCGTCCATTCTTTGCTGTGGTATCATAAGATGCCTTTAATATTGGACTTAATGGCTTATAGAGTAAAAACGTTAAAACAGAAACCATGGTTCCTTTTAATAGATTTAATGGTGCCACACAAAATGCCACAAACGTAATCACATTGGTAATATTGGCGTTAATCTTTGTGCCCATCTCAATTAATGCCTCCATAGGCATACCATACATTACCGCAAATGTCGGAAGCAAATACACCGCATTAAAACATGTGCCAAATATTGTCATGCAGAGCGTTCCAACTGCACTTCCTGCTATAGCCGTCAACTTTTTCTTTTTCATATGGTATATAATTGTTGCTGGCAAAATCATGGAACAACCTACGCAAAAATTGGCGAGTTCTCCAACAAACGCTGTCGATGTTGGCTTAAACAATAGTTTAATAATAATCTTAACAAACTCTGTGAGCACACCCGCAACAGGACCAAACGCAAAACCGCAGATTAATACAGGCAATTCGCTGGCATCAATTCCATAAAAAGGTGGTGCAAACGGTACGGGAAACTCTACTGTCATCAAAACACCTGCAATGGCAGAAAACATACCAATCATAGCGGTTTTTCTAGCAGTTAATATCCTGCCTTGCTCTCCATTTCGCTTTGCAATCAGCTTTTCTGCCAGCACTGCGACAAGCACCAACATGGCAACAATTCCCACAAATTCCAATACAAATGTGAGGTTTTCAACAATGTTTGTAAAAAATAGTTTCATTTAATTCTCTCTCCTTTTTCCAATCTTCTCAAAGGCGTGTAAACAGTGTGCTGTATGACATCAAATAGAAAGGATTTCTCTTTCTCTGCCTATATGCTTTAGCGGCCTATTTCCTCTGCATGGGTCTATACAATCAAGTAGGGAAGTTTATCTTCCCCTACTCGCGCGCCGGGCACCCGCCAGCGAACCGATAAATCAGTTTGATGACAAATTTCACTTGGGTGCCTGTGTGCATAAAAAAATCCCGAACACATTACACATTCGGGATTAATACACAAAACCACAGCCCTTCCATTTTCTGCAAAGGCTTTGTATCTTCTCTCATCCAGACTTTACTGTCGGTTATGGAATCGCACCATATCAACCTCTTTGTGTATCCAAAGAGGGTCGCGGACTTTACCGCCGGTAGGGAATTGCACCCTGCCCCGAAGATTTTATATTTTATTTACGAGTCCTAATATAACACGAAATCGCTTGAAAAGCAAGAAGTTTTGGGGATTTATTGAAATTTCTAACTGGCTTTATTTATTATCAGCAGTTTATAAATTTTTGTAAAAGTTATATTTTCGTGGTTTCACATTGAATAAATATTCAATTTTCCTATATTTTACAGGCAATAAAGTCATATTTATTACATTTTAAATAACAAGTCGAGTAAATTTTAAAATGTTGTAAACTGGGGTAATGAAACTTACCATGCTACAATTTCATACATTCCCATGCTGTCATCCCACCCTAATACTTCCATATAGCAGCTTGTAGTAGTATGCCCTGTTCCATCATCAAAGGCAAATGATTCCAAATCAGTATAAGCTGCCCAGTCAACATTATTCAAACCTGCTTTATTTGGAGATATGAAGCCTGTTCCCCAACTACCTCCGTTGTAATTATCATCATAATGATACCACTCAAGGATATCATGCTGTCCAATTGTCTCACTCCAGTTCCCTTTAAGACTCGTATCCCATGTAATTCCATTTGCTTCAATGATAGTACGATAAGCTGCTACAAGCTCATCCGCTGTATATTTGTCCCCTAACGCAGGTTCAGGCAATTCAGGATACACATATTTAGGAGAAAGCGCAACACGTCCTTCCGCTTTTCCACAATTTTTGTAATGTTGATATAGTTTCTCTGTATCCCTTCCAAATACCTGCATCAGATCAGGGTATGTCTCTGCATAATAATCACTATCAAACAGTGTGCCATCTAACATCCTTTCAGGACTTGCATGGACAGTTGCATCACTCCCTGCCACCATGACTATTGCCATCATAAATACTGCAGTTTTTTTCTTCATATAAATCTCCATTCTTGCCAAAATCTGCGAATTTGGGCGTAAGCACAAATTTGCCGTGTGAAAAATTTATTTTTCACACTAGTTCCTCCTAGTAGTTTATTTGTTTCTATACTTTTTATGACTGTTGTATAAACAACTTGAGAGTTAAAAGTTCGCACACTTTCATGAAAAATAGTGCTATATATAGTAGTATTTTAACTTTCCAACATACAATATATAGCGTAAAAAATAGAACTTTTAACTCGCCAGTAAACAAGTTATGTATTATTTAAAAAATTTTCTAAAAACAAAAACTTTCAATACATTCAACATATTGTATTTGTAGATTATAGCATATTATTTCATCTAATACAAGATATACATATTCAATTAATTAACAATAGCAAAATATTGCATATGTTTAATATTTTATACATATACTAAAATACATTATAGGAGTGAGTAGTGTGAAATTAAAATTTCACACCTCCTGATTGGTACGCCCGCAAAAGCGGGCAGATGGGAGTTCGTGTGAAAAATCGTTCTAAGGCAGCAAAAGACACTGCCTAAGAACGATTAAGTTTCACACAGGAAAAACGCAAAGGACAGCGTTTTTCATTTCTACTTGAGCCGCCAAAAGGCGGCATGGGGGAGTTTTATGATTAATTACGAAAATTGCTGGAAAACAATGTCTGCGAGAGGTATTACAAAATATTCCCTTATACACCACTATAATATTAGTAGTAATACCCTACAAAGAATGTCCAAAGGGGAGCCAATCACCACGAATACCATCAATGAATTATGTCTTATTCTTCATTGCCGACCAGAGGACATTTTAACTTTTGAAATTACAACGGAAGAAGAATCCTTCCAGAAGAAACGAGAAATGCAAATTGCTGAAAAGAAAAAGAAATGATGTACTCAAAAAAACAGGATTCCTGTCATGCCATGATATAATAAATAGAATTCCTGTTTCTATTTTTTATGATTATAATATTATTTCACCAGTTTACAGCTTTTTAAAATTTACTTTAGTTATGATTTAAAAATGAATAGAAACTGCTTATACTGCTTGGGCTAAAAGATGCTCAAATTTAAATTGGGGATTTATCGTTACGAACTTCTTGAATTTTTTATAATTCTATTGTACAATAAAATCCGTAATAAAATAAGGTATCCTACAAGCAAAAATTTGTAAGGAAAACTATACTTCATTTAATAAAGAGAGGACTACAAAATGGATATTAAAGAACAAATTAGTAAAATAATTGAGGAGATTTCCAAAAATCCTAATATTAAAGACCAATTTGACAAGGAACCTGTAAAGGTGATTGAAAAGATGATTGGTGTTGATTTACCAGATGATATCGTAATGAAAATTATTGATGGTGTAAAGGCAAAGCTAACGATAGATGATGCCTCTAAAGTTGTAGATACTTTAAAGGGCATATTCCAATAATTTATATATCTACTTTTGGGATAAGTTGTATTTCTTTTAATATGCAAGATAACGCATTGTATTAAGAACTGTTGAAAATAACTTCTACAAGCAATGATGCTGTACATAAGGATTAGATTAAATGTATAAATTGTTTCTCGACAGTTCCTTAGCGAAAGGATTCTTTTGTTTCGGCTTTATTTTTCAATTGCCGTTTGCTCTTATAAAATCTATAAGATAAAATTTGACAAAAATGGAATAAAGAAATGATATTAAATGCAGAAAGCACCAAAAGATATATTGTGGGTGCTTTTTTGACATTTCTAAAGCCATATCCCCAAAATAACCCTTACCAAAATGTATAATCAACGCGAACGAGGTGCATTATGATTGATTCTAAAATTTTAACTTCAGAAGCTTACAATTTCATACAATCCGACACGCATCTAGGCAAACATGTAATTTTATTGGGACTTGCTGGAAGTTATTCTTATGGTACTAACAACGAAAATAGTGACATCGATGTCAGGGGTGTGGCTTTAAATAGCAAGTTCGACTTAATTGGATTGACAAACTTTGAACAGTATGTAGACACGCAAACCGATACGGTAATCTATAGTTTTATGAAAATGATTACGCTGCTTTTAAGTTGTAATCCAAACACGATTGAACTACTTGGGTTAAACCCTGAACATTATCTGTACCTACACCCACTTGGACAGGAACTAATTAACAATGCACATCTCTTTTTGTCAAAGCGTGCAATTCATTCTTTTGGCGGCTACGCGGACGCCCAACTACGACGTCTACAGAATGCACTCGCAAGAGATTCTTATCCACAACGAGAAAAAGAACAACACATTTTTAACTCTGTCAAAAATGCAATGCATGATTTCCGAAAACGCTATACATCTTTTGAAAATGGCGCGATTCACATTTACACAGACACGGCAATCAATCCTAATTTGGAGAAGGAAATCTTTGTAGATACCAATCTCAAACACTATCCGCTACGGGACTATAAAAATATTTGGAATGAGATGAATAATATTGTCAAAGATTATGATAAGCTTGGAAAACGTAACCGCAAGAAAGACGATAATCATTTGAACAAACACGCTATGCATTTGATACGACTTTTTATGATGGCAATTGACATATTGGAAAAAGGTGAGATTCATACCTATCGCAAAGAAGAACACCAACTTCTACACGAAATCCGAAACGGTAGTTATCAGAAATCGGATGGCACTTTTCGGAATGAATTTTATGAGCTGTTAAATGATTATGAGAAAAAACTGGACAGCGCAGCGGCACATACTATGCTTCCTGACGAACCCGATATGAAACAAGTACAGGAATATGTGATGGCTGTCAACGAGAAAGTGGTGCTTGATACACTATAAAAAATTCAAACCTATCAATGTAAAAAATCAACTGACAGCAAAACAGATTAATTCACAGTAAAATGTCAATTGAAAGAAAGGGTGCTATCCAATGAAATATAGAGATTTTGAGGGTTCTATTGAGGAACTTGTCGCCTTGAAGTTAAAAGAAATCGAGGAAAAAGAACATGTGACAATACTTCATGCTGTCGAGTCTGGCAGTCGTGCTTGGGGATTTGCATCACCTGACAGTGATTATGATGTGCGTTTTATTTATGTACGTCCACAACACTATTATTTGGAACTGCAACCCAAACAAGACTTTATTGATTGGGCACTTGATGAAACACTTGATATCAATGGCTGGGATTTATCCAAAACTTTGCAGCATTTTCACAAATCCAACGCAACTTTATTTGAATGGGCAACCTCTCCAATTGTATACTACACCACACCAGAATGGCAAAAAATCTATAGGATATCCAAAAGATATTTTTCTTGCAAATCCACAATGTATCATTATTATGGCACTGCGCGGAAAAATTATCACGAACATTTAACAGATGATTTGGTAAAATATAAGAAATATTTCTACGTACTACGCCCAATTCTAGCTTGTAAATGGATTGAGAAAAAAGCCTGTCCACCTCCCGTTTTATTTCAAGAATTGGTAGATGAAATCTTAGAATCAGAATACAAGGAAATAATGCATCAACTTGTCAATGCCAAAATGCAAATGGCGGAATCTGAGAAAGCTCCTCGGATTGACCGCCTTAACACATATATCGAAAAACAACTTGCCTACTATAAAGAGAGTATTGATGCAATGACCGACGACCGCACCGCAGATTGGACAGCATTAAATACATTGTTTATTAATTTGAATATATAAGTTAATCTTCCATCCAACAGAAATGGAAGTTGTAGACTACATCGTTCTCATTTCTGTCTGAATGGAGGATTCCTATAAAATACTTGCTGTTATCACTTTTCATAAGTACACAATTCTTAATCAAGTGGGAAATGTTACTTTTTTACTTGCGTTTATTCCCCACAAAAAGCTGCACTTCATAGGGTTTGAGCATTTCTTCTCGTTCTCCTTCCAGAAGTGTATATCTTCCATGAAGATGGTAAACCTGCTCATCATTGGTATGATTGATGACAAACAGCCATACTTTATCTTCATTCTCACGAGTCATCATTTCCACGCCGTCCCCCGCTGTACCAAGTGTCTCGATTTCACAGACTCCAGTGATATAAGTCATAATATCTTCCATTAGCTCCTCACCTGGCTCAGTACCAATATACCATGCAATGCCATTGCCATACTTATTTTCTGTAATAGCAGGCGTCTGCTTGTAAAAACCAGTAGAATATTCTGCAATTTGACATGCTCCATTCAGCGTAATAATATCACACCATTTTTCAATTGCATACTCTTTTTTTCCATAGAGCACGCCACCTGTTGTCTCAAGTAAACAGTCATACTCTGGCACTTCAATACCACACAACTCCCCAAGCCGTCCAGGCAATTCCATTTCTGTCATACACAGGTTATTTGCATCTTTTACACCAGTGCGCATTGTCAGAACGAGATGTCCTCCATTCGCCACATACTCTATATAATGCTGTTCTAACTCAGGTGTCATTAAATATTGAAGTGGTGCAATCACCAACTTATATTGTGAGAAATCGTCCATATCCTGTACAAAATCCACCGGAATTTTCTTGTCGTACAGTGCTTTATAATACTTTTGAAGCTGTTCTACATAGCGCAACTGTGGGTGATTCGGCTGAATATCCAACGCATAATTCTGTCGAAAGCTATGGACGATTGCAACTTCAGGACTTGGCATACTTCCCTCAAAATCTTCCATATATTTTGTAAATGTCTGTGTTAGTTTCTTCGCTTCCTTGTAAATCCTACCTGGTTTTCCACTGTGTCCCAAAATCCCATGCCAGAATTGTTCTGTCCCCATCGCACACGTTCTCCACCGGAAGAAAACTACTGTGTCAGCTCCATGCGCAACTGACTGCATCGCCCACGCTGACATCTGTCCTGGCTCCAACGCTCGTCCCATTATTTCCCAACCTGCCATTCCTGACTGCTGCTCCATCATCCAAAATGGCTTTTTCTTATAGCCGCGAATCACGTCATGACATGCTGCAAGCTCACTCTCAGGCTGATGTGGTTGCTTTTGCCAATGTCCTGCGGGATAGATATCATTTGATACAAAGTCTAGCAATCCTGCTAAATCATAATAATCTACCTTATTGTCAAAACACATAAAATTATGTGTAATAAAATGCTTTGGACAAATCTTGCGAATCATATCTGCCTGCCAATCAGCAAAATTCACAATCAAATCGGAACAATAACACTTCCAGTCAAGCATTGCTGACGGATTTTCACCTGCTGCCGTAATAAGAGGAGTTCCAATTTGTGTAAAGTTATTGTATCCTTGACTCCAAAACGCAGTCCCCCACGCATTATTCAACGCTTCAATCGTACCATATTTTCGTTGTAACCATTTCTGGTAGAATTGTCTACAAGAGGTGCACATACACAAATCATTATGTGAATTGCCAAGCTCATTGTCAATCTGCCAGCCAATTACTCCCGGATTGTCCGCAAAACGTTTTGCAAACGCAGTCACAAAGCGTTTAATATGAGCATGATAAACTGGATTTGACTGGCAGTCATGATGACGTCCACCAAAAAATCTACGTCTTCCTTCCCTATCAATTGGCTGTAGCTCTGGATTTGTCCGTACAATCCACGCTGGAGGTGCCGCCGTGGGAGTACCGAGAATTGTTTTAATCCCATAGCGGTCGAGAAGTGCAACCGCCTCCTCTAGCCACTCAAAATGAAACTCGCCCAATACTGGTTCCATCTTAAACCAAGAAAACTCTGCCATGCGCACCACTTGCACACCCATTTCCTTCATGAGTTGCACATCGATTTCCCAGCGCTCTCTGGGCCAGTGCTCTGGATAATAATCCACTCCAAAATGTATTCCCATCAATAATACCTCCGTTTATATCCAATATCTCTCAAAATCCCTAAACGATATTTTATGCGGCCTCAAAAAACATTTTCATATTTTCATAAATTCTCCGCTTTTTGCGGAAAACACAAATCAAAAACTACTATTTTCTGACACAAGTAACCTTTTGCAACGCATAATCTTTTCCCTTTGTCTACATCTATTTACATAGATACCACTGTTTCTTAGTTGTTATCGCTTATTTCCTCCCGATATTGTATACTATGATGTTGGGGTCAAAAAGTATTTTGCCCCCTATGATACCACGGATTGCTCCGCATTTCATGCTCCCGCAATCCTAAAACACCTCAAATTCGCTCATTTTTCTGTGAAAAATGGCTACTTTTCGGTGTTTTTGCGGGTCCCAAGTTCAAAAATCCTCTTGCAAGCTTGCTTGCATCGGATTTCTTGACCTTTTGACCCTGGTATCATACTATTGTTTTGTAATCATTGCTACAGCGCAAGGCATCCTCCCATTTATAACAATATAGTCAACCTTTTTGTATCCTGCATCTTGAAAAAATTTCTTGTATGAATCCAAATTAAACTGTCGTTTAAAATCTACTCCTACCCCCTCAAGCAAACGCACTGCATATTGATTAACACCTTGATGCGCATTGATATATGTCGGAATAATAATTTTACCCCCTGTTTTACACACGCGCTCCAATTCTTTAACTGCAGCACAAGGTTCTTCCAACAAATGCAACACATTGCCTGCTACCACTTTATCAAATCTACTGTCTTGGCATTTTAACTGTGTCATATTCGCGCGCTTTATTGTTATATTTTCAAAATTTCGACACTTTTTTGCAGCTTGTCTTAACATTCCTTTGGAAAAATCAGTTACAATGAACTGCCTACATTTTGGTGCGATATATCGGCTGATTGCACCAGTTCCACAAGCACATTCCAGCACAACATCTTCTTGTTCAATCTGAGCAGCTACTGTTTTTCCTAAACTCCGATAAACCTTACCATTATATACTGTTTCCACAAAATCATACAATCCTGACACTTTATCCCAAAACATGAAGTTTGTCTCCTTTTTTCGTTTTATAATCGCGCCACTAAATTCTCCACCAGCTTCGCACAATGCGCTGCTGCTGCACGCTCAAACTCTGGATAATCCATATGTGCACTGCCATCTGCCTTATCCGAAATTGCACGCAGCACTATATAAGGAATCTTATTTAAAAATGCCGCGTGGGCAATCGCTGCTCCCTCCATCTCCGCACAAGAACCATCAAACTGCTGAATCAGTCTATCTTTTACTGCACCATCTGAAATAAACTGGTCGCCACTTACTATGCGCCCTTCATACACATTAATTTCTGGATTCACTTCACGGCAAACCGCAATTGCCTCCTCAATAAGCTTTCTGTCCGCTTTAAAGAAAGATGTCTCCATCTGCGGAATAATACTCGGCTCATATCCAAGTGCGCTGACATCCATATCATGCTCACAAGCATCTGTAGAAACAACAATATCTCCAATATTGATTTCTGCGCGCAGCGAACCAGCAACACCCGTATTAATCACAGTATTTACTGCAAATAAATCTGCTAAAATCTGTACACAGATACCCGCGTTTACCTTTCCAATACCGCACTGTACTATCACAACATCTTTTCCATTTAGTATTCCTTCATGGAATTTCATGCCAGCCTTGTCCACAACATTTTTAAGTTCTAATTTTGATTTTAATGCTGCAACTTCCAACTCCATTGCACCAATAATTCCTATTTTGTTCATTGTTATATGTTCCTCCAAAATCTATTTTCTGTTATCCTTGTTTTCTAATGCGTTGCATAATAGATACAATTTTAAATTCCAATGCTTTATTCCAAACTTCTCTCAAAAAAGCTACACTCCTCATCATTGCACATACGTGCTTCCTCTAAGCGCAGATTAAGATGAAATACATGTCCCATATAATTATCGCCCTCTTTGCCATACAACTTATACACACATGAAATCCCTTTTTGTTTAAGCAGCTCATACATAGGCTTTGCATCTTCTTTCAAAAAATCATATTCAGAAGTCATAAGATATGTCGGCGGAAAATCTTTGTTTATATATTTTATCACATTAATTTGTTCAAGCGTTCGTTCTTTATCCTCAGATAATGTCTTTTCTATATATATGAAAAATGGGTCTTCTTCTCCTTTTTCTATAAAGCTTTTCATGTCATAACATCCGCAGTTAAGCGCTACTGCCTTCACTGTAATTTTGTCAAATGGCACTTGCATTGCAAATAGTTTGCGATAATCATCACTACACAAAAGTGTCAAATACTGACTTGCAAGCTGTGCACCGGCAGAATCACCTGCAACACAGATTTTGTCAAGGTCAATATTATATGTATCCGCATTTTCTGCCACCCATGTAAATACAGTGTTGATGTCTTCTAATGCTGCTGGAAATGGGTTTTCTGGCGACAGACGATAAGAGAAATTCACAACGGTAAAACCTCTTTGCGCCAAATCCATGCAATAATATTGATAAATATCTTTGTCTCCATAAGTCCAACCGCCACCATGAATATCGATAATTGTCTTCTGTGGTGTGGTAACATCTTTCTTATGATAGATATCAAGAAGATTGTACTTACCATATTTTCCATAGGAAATATTATCATATCGCCTAATGTTGTCTGGCGTTTTCAATCCTGTGTCCCTTTTGGTATCATTTTCTTTACAGCCCTTTCTAAATTCCTCAGCATCAAATCTCATATTGTTATCCCTTTCCTTTTTCTATTTTAAATACTCTAATCTCTCACCTGCTTAAATTGATTCAGTTTTTCGCATTTTGTTTGCCTTTTACATATTTTAGTATAACAAGCATTTTTTCGGTTTGCAATGTGATTTTCTAATCAGAATGATTGATAGCCGCTACTTCGCCCTTATCTAATTCTGACATAATTTTGTTCATTAAAGACATAAATAGGATTTAACTTAATGCAATATTTGTGTGTGTATCCTAATTAAGAATGGTTAGCGTTTTTTGCCCTTCCTATCACATTACAGGTTATCTCTTACTATGCTTTTATATCAAAACTATTCCGCAAATTTTCCTCATTCACTGATTCTTCACACGCCAGCGGAATCCCTCTCTTTGCGTTTCCCCATGCCTCGTTATAAATCGTGCACATTTCCGTCTGTCTGGAAGCCTCTACATTGGTGGTATACATCGTCCAACCATTATTGGAATAAGTCGCTACCATCTCTCCATTGTTATCATAAAACTCTATGTAATCGCTATTACCTGACGGTAGTTTCTGATATTTCACTTTTCCTTCAAGCAACGTTGCTACAAAGTCTATTGGCTTTAGCACATTCTTTCTATTTGTTGAAATAGCTTTCAGCCCAGAAGTGATAATCCCTTTTCTGTCTGGGGACACTTCCGATGTGTAGCTTTTCATCAATCTGTTAAATCCTTCGGATTTGTTCTGAAACTGTCCTTTTGCAAAATCCTTATAAGCCTGTTCCCTAATTTGTTTTCGGTATTCTTCATCACTGGTACCACTTTTCTTCTTAGAAAAAACATAGTTATCATTAAAATCAGGCAGATGGATACCACCTATACTTCCTGTTCCAGAAAAATATCTGTTCTGCAATGAACTGTTTGACAAATTAACCTGCATTATTTTACCCCTCTCCTATACATTTACTGTCATAAAAATCTCCTATGCCGCCTTTTTGCGGCTCAAATAGACTATGGGAAACTTAATCGTTCTTAGGTAGTGTTTTTTGCTGCCTTAGAACTATTTTTCACACAAACTCCCATGTCGCGGCTCTGCCGCAACTCAAATCCAGATGAGAAATGCCGTATTTCAGGCATTTCTTGGTGTGAGACATAGAACTTCTTCGCGAAGCAGCCTTGCTGCGAGTGATTAGAAGTTCTTCTCACCCTAACTCCCATCTGCCCACTTTTGCGGGCGTACCAATCAGGAGGTGTGAAATTTTAATTTCACACTATACTACTGGTTTTAAAGATAAAAATTATTGAGCATATATTGCATTCGTAAAAGGAAATAGAACCCCTTTAATAAAATACACTTTATACGATCACAAAAACTCTCAACAATATTTCGTGATCGTATTGGTGGTTTCTGTGTTTGTGTTCGACTTTTCCCTACAAGCATAAACAATTAACCAAAAGGACTTCAAAACAACTATTCAATCAATATATCAAATCTTCAAAAACAGCATCCTATTCTTATATAAGGAAATCTTTTCTGCCATATTTTCGTATATCGTTCACACTTATTTTACTTTCGATAATACCACTTTTTCCAAACATCAAGTCTGCCATCTTTCTCGGCTTCTCTTTTTGTCCAGAATACAATAACATCATTGATATCCCAAGTTTCATATAATTTTCTATATTGTTTTCCACGGTAAAGCACCCTTTTATCTGACCGTCGCACTTTTCTATTTGCCTGGCGCTTTCCATATTTCTTATCGCCACAGCATTTTAGAACTGGTGTTTTCTTGTAACTTCTACTCATAATTCATCACCTACGTTTTATTATAACAACAAATTATAGTTTCCGCAATCAGCATGAATAAAACATTTGTTTTTATATTGTACCCTTCGTTACTGTTCAGACAGGACTTAGCATCTACTGCTAAGTCCGTGACAAAACGTACTGGTTGTAAGTAAAAATCCATTTGCGAAGCAAATTTTGCATGGATTTTTACCTGTTACTGGAACGGAGTGAACAGTAACGTACCCTTCTATAACAAGCACTGCAAAAAAAACTTGTGTTGTTCCGAAAAGAGCGCTACAATATATTTATAACAAATCGTAATGGAAAAGGACTTCTTTACAAAACCTTTTTTCAATCAAAACGATTATCCTTCCAACCTACAAAGGAGGTTCCAAAATGAAACAACAAAATACAAAATCAACCGGCAATAGAAAACGGATTGCTGATGAAATCATGACCCATATTGGCAAAAGTGTCATTCTCGTGTTTTTAGTCGTGGCTGCTGTTGCTATCTGTATGGTAGCATGGACTATTATGACATCCAAAGAAAAAGAACTTACATTGGAGTCCAGAGCAGCATCAAACCAACTGACCGCATTTCTTAACCAGTATACAAGAGGTGTCGAACAACTGGCTGTGAATTCTGATATCCAAGACATCATGAATGAAATTAAACCAGGTGATAATATCCTCAGTGCAAAAAAGATGGATACTGTTATGGATTATCTTGTCAGCATTGCAAATACAGATACAGAAAATGTTATGGCGGTATGGCTTTCTGACCTAGATGCAAGTGCCTTGGTACAGTCTGATGGTTTTGTCAGTGACGAGAACTGGGATATTACAGGACGTGGATGGTATAGTTGTATCACAGAAAAGAAAACTGTTCTGACAGAACCCTATATTGACTCCTCCACTGAGAAAATGATTCTAAGCGCTGCTGCGCCAGTCTATGATGATGTTACTGGAGAGGTACTTGGTGCTGTAGGTTTTGACATCGCCCTAGACCATATGACAAACCTCTTACGCGGCTACAAAATTGGACGCAATGGGTATCTTCTGCTGCTATCTGAAAATGGCACTCTACTTTATCACCCGCAGAATGAATATGTTAAAAAAAATATTCGCGAAATCAATATATCTCAGAATGTTGCAGATGCCGTCTCATCAAAAAGCAGTAAATTTTTAAAATACAAAGCAGATGGCATAACAAAATATGGTTCGCTAGAACCCGCTGGCGATTCTGGCTACCTTGTACTTAGCAGTTTGCCTATATCAGAATACTATGCTATGCTTATCGCTATGATTATCGCCCTAATAATCCTTTTTGCAGCAGGCATTTTACTCATCGCACTCAGCATTCGGAGAAGCGCTGCCAATGTGACAAAGCCAATCCTCGAGCTAAATCAAACCGCACAACAACTTGCAGCTGGAAACCTCGATGTTCAACTCGCCATCACATCAAACGATGAAATTGGCGAACTGGGTGAATCGATTGGAAAAACAGTAAGTCGTCTAAAAGAATACATTGTTTACATCGACGAGACTGCCGAAGTCCTTGCAAGAATCGCAGATGGAAAACTCAGCATTACACTAAAAAATGACTATGTCGGTGAATTTCAAAAGATTAAAACTGCGTTGCTCAACATATCTAGTTCCATGAATCAAGTAATGGAAGGCATCAACACAAGTTCTGAACGTGTTTCTGTAGGCGCTTCTGAACTTGCCAATGCCTCACAGGTATTAGCAGAAAGTGCTGAATTACAAGCCGCTTCTATCGAAGAACTCGCTGCAACTACCAATTCTGTTGCAGACCATGTAGAAGAAAGTCGTCGTGACGCTGAGGCTTCTGCAAAGGAAACAGCGAGAGTCACTGTCATGATCGAACAGAATCAAGAAAAAATGACAATGATGATGGATGCAATGAATGAAATCCGCCAGACTTCCCAGCAAGTTGTTGGCATTATTCAGACAATCGAGGAAATTGCAGACCAGACAAACCTGTTATCCTTAAATGCCTCTATTGAAGCTGCTCGTGCAGGGGATGCTGGAAAAGGTTTTGCAGTTGTGGCAGATGAAATTGGAAAACTTGCACTGGAAAGTGCAAAAGCTGCCAGCTCAACAAGAAATCTAATTGAAATTTCTATGGAGGAAATCAGCAAAGGAAACGCAATTGCCACAGACGCTATGAATGCATTAAAAGATTCTGTAAGCGCTGTTGACCATGTAAATGAAATGATTAAAAATACTGCACAAAACTCAGCGATTCAAGCTGAAAGTATGGAACAACTTCGCACTGGAATTGATGAGATTGCCCGTGGAATCCAAGATAATTCTGCCGCATCGCAGGAAACTTCTGCAACCTCAGAAGAACTGGCGACACAAGCGAATCTCTTAAATCAAATGGTACAAAAATTTGAATTAATAGAATAATAACCTGAATATAGGCACCTATCAACCAATTGATAGGTGCCTATACTATTTCTTTTATTCTACTACTACTGTCGCTGAATTTCCTGTAGCAGCTTGTTTTAATACTGCTGCGACAAGCTTCTCAAAATTTTTTCCAGAACTGGTCGCACCTGTAATCACATCAACCTTTGTATTCACTTGGCTATCAATAAGCTGTTGCACATACTCCCGTGTGTATTTATTCGGATAAGTACCATATCCAGGCATCATATTTTTCATGTATGCATTGTCCCATGATTTAACAAAACCACTTTCATTTCTGGCATTATACTCTGCCGATACAATCTTATCGTTCTTAACCTGAATAATCAAATATTCTATCCACCCATAATGATATTCTGCCATCTCAGCTGTATAGAAACCATCTTTTAATCCTTTTGTGCTTTTATATTCCATAAATATTCCCAATGCAAGAATCATTACCGCAAGGACCACTGCTATTCTACGAAATAAATATTTCATCAATCCAACCTCCTAACAAATATGTCCTTTTATAAACACTTACGCGCGCAGTTTTACCATTGAAACAATCTGCTCCAACTCCTGTACCTGATTCATTGAAACTGCCGCGGTCTCATCCGTATCCTGCGCAAACCGCTGATTTGTGTCAGCGATTGACAGTACCGTCTGTACTTCCTGCGATGCAGTATCAATTGCTTCTTTTTGCTGTACAGTAATTTGAATCAGATTCTCAGAAATCTCCTGAAACTCTCTAGTTGCCTGTTTTACCTTGCGAAAAGATTCTGCAGTGTGCTGTGCTGTGCGCATTCCCTCGTCAATTGCCATACTTGCCTTGCTGATAATTGTTCCTGTTTTCTCTAGCGCTGAAGCTGTCTGCTGTGCCAATTTGCCAATTTCCTGCGCCACAACCGCAAAACCTTTTCCGGCATCTCCAGCCCGCGCTGCTTCAATTGAAGCATTCAGTGATAAGAGACTCGTCTGAGAAGAAATTTCTTCAATTAACTGACTAATTGTAATAATTTCTTGCATGTCATGGTGAATACTATCCATTGTATATAACATATCCTCCATCTGACGCTGTCCTTCATCAACACGATCTTTTGCCGCATCAGCACTTTCCCTGACGCGCTGTGCATTCTCATCAATCTCACCTGTCTTGTCTGTGATTAAATTCATTTCTCCTGTAAGACGCTTCAAGGCATCTGTCTGCTCAATTGATCCATTATAGAGTTTGTTGGCATATGCTGTTGTCTCAGCAGAATTATTTCTGACTGCCTCTGACGCTTCATGAATCCGATGCATTGTCTCATTCAGGGCATCACTAATCCGTGTCATCGCCTCACGTATTGCCACAAAATCGCCTTCAAAAATTCCCTCAACCTCCTTGGAGTAATCCCCCGCGGAAAGCAATCCCAAATAACCTGTAATATTATCAATATAAGTAGAAAGACTAGACACTGTACTTGACAATGCTGTTGTCAAAATTTCCGCCTCCTGATTGTTATCCACAAAAGTAACTTTCTCCTTAAGATTCCCTGCTGCCAGCAATGTAAGACGGTTTGTCGCGTGAGAAAGTGAATCCGATATTTGGTCAGCAATGTAAACTGTTTGTTTTGTTATGTAAATTTGAAGTGCTATGATAACTAGTATGCTAAGTGCTATAGACCATACTAATGTCTTTATAAAATCAGCACCTGGTGCTGCTATCAGCAATGTCCAGTTCGTACCTGCCACCGGAGAATACGCCATATAATAATGCACTCCTTTTAAAAATACTGTCGCGGAGTCCGTCCGAAAATCAAGCATAGCATCAAACACACGATGATTTGTCTTAGAGTTGAACATAGCATACAGATTTCTTGTCTTATCCATATCTGTTATATTTTTATCCGCAATAATATCGCCCTCGCCATCTACAATATACGCAACTCCTTTATTTCCAATATTAATATTTGTCAACACATCATTAAGCAAATCATACTTGTAACTTCCAATTAGATAAAATAAAATCTCGCCTTTCTCATTCTTTATTGGAATCCCCACGCTGATTTGCCAGATACCATCTTGATGTTCTGGGTCTCCAATCGTTAGATTTTGTGTTCGTGTTAGATAGTCATAGTAAACCTTTCCAACAATCGATTCCGGCGCGTCACTGTCCCCATACAGTTTTTCACCTGCAATATCATAAGCCGCTATCCACACAAATTCCACTCGCTTCTCACACTCGTCAATTAGCTGTTGCATCTCTACCTCGGATATACTCATATCCGCCCATTCTGATTTCTGTGCCATATTGTCTATTCTATCCGTCAACAAATGTAGATTAGAACTGATATTTTGCGCAGAAATTCGAGCCGTAGTTGTCAATCCATCATGCAGTACCGAAGATGTTGACCGCAAAGATGTCACAATCATCAAAATTACCAATATCACTCCCAAGGAAATTGATAACTGCATCACATAACGAATAATAATCTGCTTGATACTGCGCTTTTTTAGCTTTTTGTTTTTTGTAATCTTTCCCGCTTTCATTATAAAAATCCCCCATTTTTTAATAACTCCTTAGAGTCTATAAAATCCTACAAAATGGCACAAATACAACAAACTTATTCCCCTTTGCACTTGTGTTCGACTCTTGGAGTCTTTTTGTGTTGTTTTCGTATAAACCTCCATAATTTCACTTCACAGAATCTCAAACCTGTGTGTAGAAAAGTCCGCATAGCAGACTGTAATACTTCTCCACAATACAGTCTGTAATTATCCGTCGCTATTTTACCATATACTTCCTATGCTATGCAATATTCTATCTAGTACACTTTATTGAAATTTTACAAAAAGCTTGACATGAATCCGATTTCGGACTAAAATATTAAGTATGAAATCGGACTTATATTTAATCGAGTAGGGAAGATAAATCTTCCC
>CAJUAE010000039.1 GCA_910583965.1 uncultured Lachnospiraceae bacterium | reverse complement strand
GTATAGCACAACTTGGTATATTTTGTAAGTAGTTATTTATTAACAGTTCCTTAGCCTTACCGTTACTATCAACACGAATCAATTTCGCAGACTTTTTGCTTTATCTGTATTTGCTCCAATTAGACAAGTTTTTCCATGAAATGCAAAACCATATTTTTTAATTTGCCTTGCTGCAAAGCCTTCTGCAAGTAACTGAGTATCATATTGTTTTTCTTGTATTTGAGCAAGAGCATTTTGAACAGTATCTTCAAGATTCTTTTCTTTCGCAGACTTATACACTTTAAATTCTATGATATATGCATTGTCTTTTTCTTTGTTTTTCGGGATAAGCATAATATCATAGCGTCCAAATCCGCTTTCTCTGTTTGAGATAATCTGATATCTGCCAGAGAGTTCTACCATTAGCCCTAATACAAAACCATGGTAAAAACGTTCTGGTGCATCCTTTGAGGAGGCACTTGGAGCGATATCAAAATTCGAGAAACTTTGAAGTGCAATTTCTGTCATAAATTCGTTCATTGCATCAACATCATTCATTAAAAGTGCTTTTATAAAGTTATTATATGCAATCTCAGTAATATTTTCAAACCAGCTTTTTATCATAACTTCAAACATACTTTGTACTTCCATGTTTGTGAGAGCAAGTGTATATACTTTTCTTTTATACTGTCCTATATACTCCATTTTTAGTACTCTCAAATATCCTGTTGCAAGTAACAGGCTCCAAACTGCATTTGTATTAGCAATTAGCTGATTAAATATAATCTGTTCATCAAGTTCTGTTGTTAATTGACCTCCTTTTATTAAATCCTCCATTGCGCTCTTTATAGTCGTATTCCCTCTTTGCACCAATGAATTTATAAGTCCATTTCCGCTTGTGTTTGACCAATAAGTATCATATTTCCCTTTTTTTCCAATAAATGAAACAATAGACCATGGATTATAGATATCTGAAATACTTCCAAACGTAAAACCATCATACCATTCTTTTACTCCTTTTTTTTCTTTGCCAAGTCCGGCGTTATCCAACGCTTCAAATACTTCTTTTTCAGTAAATCCAAAAGCAGTCTGATACTTATCTGAAGTGGTAGTTACTACTTCTAAGTTATTTAGATCAGAGAAAATGCTTTCTTTTGAGATTCTTGTAATTCCTGTAATTAACCCTCGTAAAAGATAAGGGTTTGTTTTAAAAGTAGAATTAAAAAGACCTCTAAAAAAATCAGACGCTTCATTCCAGTACCCAGATAACCATGATTCCTGCATTGGTGTATCATATTCGTCAAGAATGATAATGACTTTTTTGTTATAGTAGCGCTGCAGAAAATTTGCCATAAAATATATTGCGCCAGATGCAACTTTTTCTTCCATTCCAGGTTTAATACTTCTATAATATTCTTTCTCATTCTCATTTAATAGATTTTCTTTGAGTAAATTATAATTTTGCGCATACAAGTCAGCAATTACCTCTGTTATTTTATATATCATGTCTTCATATTTTGTTGCTTTTATGTTAGCGAAACTTAAGAATATTACAGGAAATGTGCCTTGGAGCTGTCTGTATATATATTTACCTGAAGGATCTTTTTCTTTCCAGATGGATAATCCTTCAAACAAATCGCTTCTGCCAGCATATTGGTTGGAAAAGAAGCATTCTATCATACTCATGTTTAAAGTTTTACCAAAGCGCCGTGGTCGTGTAATAAGTGTTACTTTATCAGCATACTCCCACCAATCTCTAATAAAATATGTCTTATCAATATAGAATATATGTTCCTCTCTTATTTCTGCAAAATTTTGATAGCCAATTCCAACCTTGTTTTCGTTCATCTATTTACCTCTCATGTTCTATGCTTTATAGAACTACTTTGACAGGTTCTATAAAGCATAGTTTTGTTTTGCCTCGAAATACTACTTACACATATGTCTTATAATATCGTCTTGCTGTTTCTTCATTGAGAGCAAAATACTTTTGCAGCTTTTAATGTAGCGCATAATCTCTCGCATTCCTGTCTGAAAGTCATCAATTTCACTGTCTGAAAGTCCTGTCAAGCTTGCAAGAGGATTTCTTGACCTTTTGACCCTGGTATCTTAACATCATAATATCATAATTAAATGAAAATCTCAAATGGTCGTGATAAATTTCAATATAAGCAGATATTACAGTAGATGAAATCACAAAAACTGTAGATTTAGAAAATGATATAGTAGCCAGTAACCCAATACAGATACTGGGTAAAATGCCTGTTACAAAGAGCACTACAAGAAAAATATATGTAGGCAAAGATTATAAATATGTACCACATACATGGGTCAATAAATATGAAAATAGTAATTTAAAATTAGTCGAAGATCCAGAACAGGCAGCTGCTATTGCATGGACTGTCAGTGGAAAAGCAGCAACAATTAGTTCAGATGGTAGACTTACAGCAGTGAGTGCAGGAAAAGCAACTATTACTGCAAGTTATGTTTCGTTGAAGTATGATGCAAAAGGAAAACCGAAATCATCTATGTAACTGATAAGATAACAAAACCATATACTGTTAAGTTAAATGGGCAAATGGTTGATAAAAATACTTCAATTACTCTTGCATCAAGTGGACAGTTGACTACAAGCTTTAGTAATGAAGAAGCTCCTATATGGACAGGTGGCGATTCTCAGTCTTATTTTACTTGTTAGTCCATGGACTAACAAAAATAGGCAGAGATAGGAATTCCCTATCTCTGCCTCAAAAGATGTTATCAAGTCAATATCTTAACGAAATAACCCTTCTTTTACTTTAATAAATTACTTAGCACTCTCTGCTTTAGGTGCTTCTTTGACTTTCACTTCAAATGAAACAGTAGTCTTCTTACCAGACAGTGTTGAAACAGTAACTTTAGCCTTACCGTTCTTTAAAGCTGTAACCTTACCATTACTATCAACACGAATCAGTTTCGCAGAGTTTTTATCCAAAGAGTATGTAACAGGCTCTGTTACATAAGTATTTGGAGTATTTACTCCTAAATTAGTTGTTTCTTTATTAATCTTCCAAGGCTCTGTATCCTTAGTGGTATTATTAACAATAACGCTTGCCTTAATACTAGCTGTATCACCAACTCTTATAGAAACCTTATTTCCTTCTTTATTAACTTTATCTCCAGTCAATTCAGCTGTAACCTTTGTTGTCTTATCAGTAATATACAGATATCCATATGCAACAGCACCACCATCTGTATATGCACCGACTTTAATTACAGTACCTGGCTGCGCTAACTTATCAGGAATTGTAATCTTAGCTGCTTTCTTAAGATTTCCATTTTTATCCCTAGAATCAACTGCAATTGCGTCTGAATTTTTAGAACCATCTAAAGTAATATTTGTAATCTTACCTTCAGGTCCTTGTGCTAATACCTTCCAATCCGTAACATTGTATGTAGCTTTCTTAGGTGTTACATTTTTAATAGTAAATGTAGCATTAATAGATTTACCTGGCTTAGGATTAATTACCTGAATCTCTTTAGCAAAAGAAATTGAAGTAGCCTTCTGTATTACCTGAACAGAAATTGTCTTCTTTCTTACAGTAGCTTTTGGTTTGCCATTTGTATATTTAAGAGAAACATAGCTTGCTGTAACATCTGTTTTTCCGGGTCCAACAGGAACAAGATTACCATTGTCATCAATTGTAGCAACTTTAGCACTCTTTACAGACCATACAATAGAATCTTCAATTCCATCTCTGTTCTTACTATCTTGATCACTGCCCGCAAGGACTAACTTCTGGCCTTCTGGTACATATGCTGTTGCATTGTATCTGTATGTATTGTTACCAACATAAAGTTTTCTTAGATCACTCTTTATCTGTGGCAGTCTACCAACAACTTGAATTACTTCTTGATTTTGCACCTCATTAATAGTAATGTCACCAATATTGCTTTGTCTAAATGTTAATTCTACTGGCTCTGAGCTTATTTGCTTACCATTAAATTTCGCTTTGGTGCTAACTTTTACATGATATATAGCTACATCTTCCTTAAGTTTATCATCTTTTGTTAAATCTAATAATGCAGTAATTGGTACTACTTTACCAGAATTATCCTTGTTGGTTGTAACCTTAGCTTTTTTCTTTTTGTCTTTGTCTGTTTCAGTTGTTGCCCAGCCCAGTTTTGTTGCTGTTGCTGGAAGAACCAAACCATTTTCACCTTTCATTGTAGCTGTTAAGGTGATTGCTTTTCCTGACCATGCATAAATAGGAAGTTGCTTTCCTTGTGTATCTTTGTTATGATCAATCTCAATGCTTGCTGGAGTAGCTTTAACTGTTACAGTAAGAGTAGCTTTTTTGCCTGCAGCAGATGCTACGGTTATTTTTGCGTTACCAATATTTTGAGGAATAATTTCTGCTTTTGTTGCAATGTTGTTATTCTCTGAAACTCTAATTGGCTTTACAGTGACTATCGATGCATTACTTGAAGTCCATGTAAGTTCATCTGTCTTAGCTGCTGTCTCTGAGTTATCATCCCAAGTAATTTCTAATATAGCCTTTTTACCAGTTTCGTTTTTAACATTCCACCCAATCTCTTTTGAAACTTTAGCTTTCTCAATTACATTTTTCTGATCATCTAGTTCTTCAGCCTTATAATCAGCATTGGAACCCATATCAATTTCATCTTTGGTACCTTTAAATCTAATGGTTTTTACATTGTTTGCTTTAACAATTTCAATGGTTCCTGTTGCTGATTTTCCAGATGCAGTAGCAATATCAACACTAATTTTATCGTTTTCTGCTAATTTACTATTTTTAGTTATATTAAGAATACCATCATCTGATAATTTAACTCCACTAGCTTTTGCTTTTTTATCTGCTGCTTCTATTATTTTCACATTAGAGAATACAACTTGTTCTGCACTATCTTTTAAGTCTACCTTTCTTGCTTTTTCTCCTTTGCCATATTGCAGAGAAATATAGTCTTTAAGATCATAATTCCGTCCTGTTGCGAACTTCATTTCCTTAAATGAAATTTCATAATTATCATCAACTACTGTGACAGTAGCTTCTGCAATATAATCTCCTTCAGTTGGTCTGTTAGAGTTCACATAAGCTAGACCATCTGCCTCAATCCAAGCATAAATTTTTGCTTGGCCTGCGGACTTTGCCATTACTGAAGCTAATGTATTATCACCACCATTGCTTCCCCAGCCTACTACAGCAACTTTAGGGTCATCACTAAACCATTTAATTTCTTTTTCGATTGCCTCTTTTTCTTCTTTGGTGACCCAATCCATTTCCTCGTCTTCAGCATTCCAGTCATCAAATAACACTCTAGCTTTCAGGAAACCACTTTTTCTTTCCTCTAAGTCCAGCTCCATCTCAGATTTATCCAGTGTAATTCCCAAAATATTCAGTTCATGTTTTTGAACTGTGTCTGGAATAGGAACTGTTGCCTGTGTACTTGTTCTGGTATTTGTGTCTGAATCTGAGTTAGACCACAACTTCTTCTCATCGTTGTCAGTATCGCTATCACTTCTTTCACCATATGCTTTTTGAAGTTCGCTTTCTGTCGCTGATGCCGTCATTGGTGTAGTGATAACCATGGCACCCACCAATAAGTATGCCATAATCTTCTTAATAACACGATTTTTCATAGCACCTTTTCCTCCATTAATACTATTTAACCTTTCATAACCTCTCAGCGCTCCTTGCTTATACAGAACATAGGTATGGAAAATTGCCTATAAAAGCATATCGCTGCTGAATCGTTACACTCTATATATCATATACCCAAATAAGAAGTCTCGCAAGCTTTTTTTCTAAATATCTGCAAATTTAGTCAACTTGTACACCTTTATATTGATTATTCGTCATACTAATCTCAGTTTTCCTCAATATATTCGATGTATTGAATTGGTTGTGGTTTCGTCTGTTCGACATACCACTGCCACCGTTCGGCTAAACTCTGATTTTTACTAATGACCAACGCATAACTTCCCTTTGTGTCTACGACCTCACACTTCTCTTTTATTATATCGGTATCTAAGAGATTATTATTTAGTATGTACAAGGCATCTTCCTCAAAATCTACACTTCCAAAATCTGTTAAGTTCAATTTTTGAGAGCGGATTATATATTGTAAGATTTCCCCTTGCCTGTAACTTAACCCGTCTGTAATAAAATAAATATTCTCTCCACCCGAAAGTCTGTTGACCCACTCTGCAATCTGTGGTGCAGCTCCTGACTGCTTTTCATTTCTTACCACTACATAATGGTCAACAATTTCTGTATAAATATGATTCCACGCTGCAACTGGCAATACCAATGCTACTATCAGTCGAAATGTTGCTAACCGATTCTTCATAATTCCTGACGAACCTGCCTTGAATATCAACACAAATCCCGCTGCCAGCGGAACCACATATCTTGCCACCTCCTTTATTTTACCTGTAGGAGATTCATAATTCCAAAATACCCTACCAAACACTGTCGCATGTATCAGCTCATACTCTGTCCGCTGCAACTCGTCAAACGCATACTGGCAGTACGCGCCTGCCACCAGATAAGCCACCAAAAATGCAGTCCAATACCATAGCCAATAACGATCTGCTAGCATTCTCTCTATACTGTATACTAACACAAATCCTATCAGATATTCAACATATCTTCCATTAATTAGATCATCTACCTTGTAAAATCCTTCTTTGTACAAGGCATTAATCATAAAAGCACTTGCAAAAGACAGAAACATTCCAAACAAAAACAAATGTTTCTCAAAATCTTCCTGAATTTTGGAACTAATTGTATGTTCCCTGCCACACAGAACTGCTACAAATCGCTTACAGCCATCTACAGCCAAAAAGATAGCATTTAGAAATAAATCTCTCAAGCCCCAACAAATAACAAGTCCTGTAGCTGCGGCAAGATAATACCATTTTCCCACAATGCTTGTTCCAAGGCGAATCAGTCCATATTTTGTAAACACATTCTTTAACACACCAATCTGCCCTGACAATTCATTGATTGCAAGTATTGATTCTCTGCCACCTTGAGGGGTTTCTACTAGATTCAATCCCATTGAAACTGCCCCGCAAACTATCACAATTGCTACGACAAACAATCCCAATCCCAGTTTGACTTTTCCTTTCTCAAGAATATACAACCATAGGATTACTGCAATTATCACAATAAAAATTGCAACCATGGATTTTGTAAGTATGGCAGAAAAAATTTCCCCCACACCACTTGGCGTTTTTCCCAGATAATTTACATTCCGAACATAAGACTTTATGATGCTATGAAGCATATACCAAAAATATACACTTCCCAGAAACGCTGTTGTCTGTTTTAAACTATTTCTCTTTAGCAGTCTTAAAATAATTATCATCAGTACTGCTGTGAGCACAAGTCCTAGCGTTCTTTGATGCACTGTATACATATAGACAGCTATCGCTGCTAACCCAATATGATTTGCCACGCTTGGTTTGTCTATAATCCGCATCATCATATAAGCAAATATCCAGAAAAAAAATGATAGTGTACATTCGGTCAATGTAACATGGGTATAGAGCATATTAGACGGATAAATTGCAGCTACAAAACAAACTGCAGGAATCATTATCCAATTTAGATGTTTCATATAACGCTCTGCAATTTTTACAGATAGTAGATATCCTAACACAACAAAAATAATATTGAAAGCAACGGCTACCTTATACAAATCTGTCCAGCCGTATCCACGAAATGCGGCCACTTTCTGCACAATGCAGAGTATTAGACTATATCCATAAGAATAATAATTGATTCGTCCTGTTAAATCTGTCCAATCCTTGCCTGAAAACAGCATACTATTTGACCAGTATCCAAATTCATCATCAAGAATAATGGGCATGGTCAGTTCTCCAAGCCTATATATTCCCATCCATACAATCACTGCCGCGAATAGGTACTTCAATATTTTTTCTTTTCTAAGTAGTCCAATTAGCATCTCCCTGATTTTTTGTTTACTTATTACCATTGTTACTTATCATCTTTCTTTTTTTCGCCTTCTGGGTCTAACAGTCCCAGCTCAAGCTTTTTTACTCGAAACTGTATGTCTTCTAGCAGTTTGCGGTTTGCTGATATAATGTCTGCCTGCATACCTGTCACAAGCGTCTGAAAACCAATGATAATCATCATAGCGGCAAGTATCAGAGACTGCGTATGTCCTGAACCGTCTCCTGTAAAGAAAAAATACAGAAATCTGACTCCTATCACTGTGCCAAACAGTATAAACAGACTGCTAATCAGTGTAAAAATCTTCATCGGCTTGTACATTAGGACTGCGCGCAGTATGGTCAGCATGGATTTCTTGATATAACTTCCTGTAGAGTTCATTAATCTGGATTTACGTAACTCGGGATTTGTATGTACTGGAACGGAAGTGATTGCCATTTTGTTTCTACCTGCCTGCACAATTGTCTCTAGCGTATAAGTATACTCATTATGTACATTCACTCGCATTGCAGCTTTTCTACTGTAAGCTCTAAAGCCGCTTGGCGCATCTGGTATGTTTGTCTTCGACGCCGCACGCACTACCCAGCTTCCAAAACGTTGCAGTTTCTTCTTAATCCAAGAAAATTCCTGAATTTCATCAATTGGTCGCTCTCCAATGACAATGTCTGCTTCTCTTTTGAGAATTGGTTGTATTAGTTTCTCAATGTCCGCACCGCAGTATTGGTTATCCGCATCCGTATTTACAATAATGTCTGCACCGTGTCGCAGAGCGAGGTCAATCCCAGCAAGAAATCCCTTTGCCAGCCCCAGATTTCGTTTGAAATGCACAACATAGTGCACACCCCAGTCCAGGGCAATGTGTTCCGTATCGTCATCACTTCCGTCATTGATGATTAAATACTCTATCTCATCAATACCATTAATATGACGTGGAAGGTCATTTAACGCTATCTCCAGAGTCTCTGCCTCATTGTAACAGGGGATTTGTATGATCAATTTCATCCTTCGCCTCCCAGTGTCTTTTGTCCACCTGCATTTTTGTGCTGCCTGCAAAACAGCATCCCTATATTGAGATTCCTGTTGCAGGTAACATTATATCAAACATTTCGATTTTGTACATGCTATTTCTTTAATATACATAAATTACCACAATTGCGCAACCCTTTCTTTCTAAAACTTTTATCAAGTGCACAACAATCGTAATTGTTCCATAAACTCTTTGAAAATTTCTTTTACCAAATTTTTACTGGCCAATTCTGTCCCTTGAAAACAATGTCAAACTTCGTTATATTTAATTATAGTAATGATCTATTTCTTCTATACTTATGTGCCAAAATCTAGGCTTTCTTACTGACTACGCATTAAGAGTAGTCATGTCTTATGCACATGACGCGGAAATAAAATATGCTTTAGATTGCGTCTGGTGCGCGAGTATGGGAAATAATTTTTCCTGCTCGATTATCGCAAATTAATAGACTCTTGAAGTCTCTTTGCACCTAATGTTATGAAAATTTTTTATTAAACAGATAATCAAACTTATGTTTATATAATAGAAATTTAACCGTAAAATCAGGTAGAATGGAGATTCAAAAGGCTATCATTATAAAAAATGGAGGTTTTACAAATGAAACGTTTTAATTTAAGAAAATGGTGGTTAATGTTGGCTCTGGTGATTTTAATTCAAAATGGTACTGTCATCGTATCTAATACAAATGATTGTTCTAATGAAGGAGATATTTCAATCCTAAGTGATAAACCTTATTTAGATGATGATATTTCATAAAAAATAACATCAAATTTTCCATAATAATAAAAAAGTATCCAATTATTATTTTTTGTATATAATAGTAACTCTTTTCTAAAAAATAGTAAGTAAACACCCTACAGGAATCAATTTTCAAATATTTTTGATTGATAAAATGATTTATCAGTATTCTGCTTACAAAAATGGCTGAGCATAATGCATTGTTGCAGTTTCTCAGTCATTTTTTCTTTCTCGCACAATCGACCTGCATCCTGTTCACACTGATTCTCATTCCACAAAATGTTATACAGACTATCAGCAATTATCCACATTCTTCTACATATTAATGATTCTTTAAGTAACTTTTTACTTAAATCTATTGAAATACGATATTCTCCTATATTTCCTAATTCGTTTATAACACTTACTACAACAAATTCATATATCACTATACAATCGGGCAATGCATTTCTTTTTGCAAACCAGTCAAAAAATTGTAACAAAAAATCAATACCTTTCATCTTGTCTAAATCTTCAGATACCTGCACTTTTTTCCGAATACAAAACATTTCCATCTGCGTCAGATACACCTCATCCAAATTATATAATCTTTTCACTTTGAGTGTACACCGAAGTGCCTCTTCTTCCCTCACTATAAACTCCTTCCTTGTAATCTTACCTTCCATCCAATCCAAAGAAGCCTCCGCTTCCAAAAAATATTGTTTATTTTCTGGTATATCCATAGAAACTCGCTCTTTCATTAATTTTAATAGCATTCTAGCTTTGTCTGGCTCACGATTATTGCGACACACTGCAATTTCCTCTCTTAATTTCAGTACTTCTCTGTCATTTGTCACAAGTCGTGCACGCTGAAATTCTTTAGAAATACCAAGCTTTCGCAACAGTTTTCCCAGCACCTCCTGTTGCATGTTCGCTTCCTTTTTCTCTGTTCTGCGCAGTGTTCTAACAGAACAAATTCCCTCACACAGTTTCTTCTGCGTTATTCCATACATATTTCTGCGTATGCGCAATACATCCCCTACATAGAACATCCATCTCTGCCGATACAGATAAGTAGAATCTTGCATATATGCTGGCACATGATATTCCGCGCAAAGACTTTTTAACAATTTCACAAAATTCTTACTCTCTTGTATGTTCTCTTTTAATGCTTGATCTTCATTCTCAAACTGTACACTCATTTCCTCTAACAATTTAATTTTTATTTCCAAAAGTTCCAATAAATAATACGCTCGTCCAGAATCACGCAACATTTCAATTGCTCGATCACAGATTTGTAAATACACAATCATTGCATTTTTTGTTATTGGTACATTATTATTTGCATAGGCTTCTCGCAAATAATAATACAGAATCTTTGGATATATTTTTACCTTAGACAGTGTATCATATGTAGTGCGTTCCACAAAATCCAACAATACTTTACATTTCTTTTCAAAATCCATCTCTTTATGAGAATACACATACTCCAAAACCACATTGATTTCCTGAATAGACAACACTATCTTCTCATAGGACATATATTCTATATCAGGAATTGTACATTTTACCGCAGCTTCATAACATGCTCTAATCGCACTAGAATCTGCTTTCTGTTGTTTTAATATCTCTGCCTTCATCATTAGACAAAACTGTTGTTGTACTTTGTCCTTTGTCAAATCCTGCATCTCATAATTCTGGATAAGCTCCTGCGCTTTTTCTGTCTCTTTAAATTCTATCGCACATAAAATACAACGCTGTCGCTCCCATATTGCATAGTCTTCAATATTTAACATATTTTCATACAGATCACTCGCAATCCCAAGTCTACCCAGCAGACAATCCCGCATACTTTTTGAGATAGGTCGCTGTCCTTTCTCAATTCTCGCAAGGTTACTGACCGTCATCAAGCCTCTTGACAATTGTTCCAACAATACATTTTGTTCTTTTCTGACATGCTTTAAAAAACGGGGAAAATCCTGCCCTGCTTCCAAACGTTTTTTCTTCATTTATCTTTTACTACCTTTTCTGTGCAGTTTGTTGACTCTACTACAACGAATATTCAGTAATTGGCTATTTTTGTAACAGTTCAGATACCTTCACTGTTACGGACAAAAATCCATGCAAAATCGCCTTTGGCGATGGATTTTTGCTTGCAGCCACCACGTTGTTTTATGGTATTTGCAGCAAAGTGCAAATACCTATCTGAACTGTTACCTATTTTTACCTATTTTCCTAATAGCACTACTTCTCAAATTTTGATATAGCCACCATTACGCCTACGTTTGTGATTATTGTATTAGCAATTTGTTATCACGCTTCTTTTTGAATTTCAGATACTCTGTATGTTCCTTGAAAAGTTTCTGATACGCGATATCCATTTTATCTTTCGCATTATAATTTTTATAATGTTATATTTTTACTTTTTTCACATTATCCCTATCAGATTACCATCTTTTATTCGCGTAAACAAGAGACATAACTGTCCAAAACATGTTTTGCAAAAAACAGCTCAATTAGAAAAAGAATGAAAATATCCTAAAAAGACCATATAAGATCCGGTGTATTAATTCATATTTTGTAGAATAGAACTGTTAAAAACCACAAATAACATAATTAATAAAATGTATCGAGGTGGATACGAATGAAAGCACAAGAAGCAGTTGTATTGCGCATTAAAAGTCTATGCAAAGAAAGGAATCTGAAGATATCACAGTTGGCCTATTCTGCAGGTATGCCGGAGTCGACCCTGAAAAACGTTATGAATGGTCACAGCAAAAACACTGGAATCGTGACTATCAAAATAATATGTGATGGGCTTGATATTTCATTGGATGATTTCTTTCAGTGCAGCCTGTTTCATAAGCTGGAACAGGAGATTAGCTGAAAATTTTTTCGGTTTGCAGGGAGCTAAGGAACCGCCCATGCAATGATCTGAGCCACATCCTTAGGTGTCACATACATGAGTGAACTGTCACGCGGAATCTTATGATACTCCCAGCAGCCGGAAGTTTTCTCTCCTTGGAAGAACCGCCCCTTGCTTATGACAGTATAATTTTCGTCGCCAATTGGACATGCAAGAACAACTTTTTTATCCTCAGAAATAATATTCAAATAAATCTGGTCACAGTCATCATCATCTGGTGCAACCCACCATACAAAGTTCTGTCCCCTGTATTGAATCCGCCGTCGTTTTCGTAAAAGTACTCCCATTGTAATCCTCTCTTATGTTTTTGTTTACAATCTATCACGGTTCTTAAAAAATAAGAACACAAATCTGCCAGAGTCGAATAAAACCAATTACAGTCTATCACGATTCTTAAAAAACGTAAAGAAATACTATAATAATTGGAATTATTATTAATTTCTACGTTCATAAATCGTTCATAATTCTTTGAAAAATAATTCAATAAATAAACATGATTTAGACATGAAAGCACATTATACTATAAACATAAGGTGATACAAAACAGCGCCTTAAAAACAATGAGTGATAACTTTACTTATAATAACTTTTTCATAATATATGCCAAGTAGTCATAAGATTACTTGGCATCCTCCCTTTTATAGAGAAAATTTTTCCTTGCAATATCAATTATAAAAGTCCTTAAATGTTGTCTATTAATATATCTTCTTAAGTCCTTTCTTATTTCCAATTTTTTATGTATCTATAAGAAATTACTTGCATTTTTTTACATATTCTTGTATAAATATTAATAAAGAGAATAGCCCTGACAGGATATTCTCTCTTTTTATGCGCACAGGCACCCAAGTGAAATTTGTCAGCAGAAGCTGACGGGTGCCCGGCGCGCAAGTAGGGAAGAAAAATCTTCCCTACTTGATTACGCAGACCCGTGCAGAGGAAATAAGTCGCTAAGGCAGCGAACGGGTCGCGCGGCGAGTAGAGGAAGTAATCTTCTCTACTCATTTAATTTTTTATGGGAGGTTCAATTTATGCTTGATATGATTGCAAAAATTAACAGTGCTGTCAACGGCGTGGTGTGGGGGATTCCAATGCTAATATTAATTATTGGCACTGGAATCTGTATGACTGTCCGCACCAAATTTTTCCAAATTATGCACGCCCGTCATGTGTGTGAAAAGACAATTGGCGGTGTATTTCAGAAGGAAAGTGGTGTCACCCATTCCAAAGAAAAAGCATCCATCTCACAATTTCAAGCGCTGTGTACAGCGCTTGCCGCAACGATTGGTGTAGGCAACATTGCAGGAGTTGCAGCGGCAATCGCAGCAGGCGGTCCTGGCGCTATCTTCTGGATGTGGCTTTCTGCCTTCTTTGGTATGATGACCAATTATTCAGAAAATGTGCTTGGGATTTATTATCGACGAAAAAACAGCCATGACGAATGGTGTGGTGGGGCAATGTACTATTTGCGAGATGGACTTGGAACGAAAAATGGGTGTGGTGGTATTGGAAAGGTGCTTGCGATATTGTTTTCTATCTTCTGTGTTCTCGCCTCGTTTGGTATTGGTAATATGAGCCAAGTAAACACAATCTCTGGCAATATCACTTCAGTATTTCACATTGCAGCACTTGACCGCGAAATTTCATTTGGCACCATTAAAATCAATCTATATGCTCTGATTATTGGGCTATTACTTATGGTACTCGCAGGGCTTGTAATTGTTGGGGGCATCAAAAGAATCGCACAGTTTACTGAAAAATTTGTACCATTTATGGCTTGTGCATACATACTGGGTGCTCTCATTGTATTTATAGCAAATATTGGAAAAGCTGGTGAAGTATTTGGTTCTATTTTCAGTTTTGCTTTTGGGTTTCGAGCAGTCGGCGGTGCCGCTGTTGGTTTAGCAGTTAGAAGTGCTATGACATGGGGTTTGAAACGCGGGGTGTTTTCCAATGAGGCAGGTCTTGGCTCCTCTGTGATGGTGCACTCTGCCTCCAATGTAATAGAACCAGTAAGACAAGGTATGTGGGGAATTTTTGAAGTATTTGCGGACACAATTGTTGTCTGTACACTCACCGCCTTCTCAATTCTCTCCACAGGACTAATTGACCTGCACACAGGCGAGATGTTATCTGTAAATGAACAGACAGCACTTGTGAGCGAGGCTTTTGGCACAGTATTTAATATTGGTGGAATCAACATTGGCGGTGCCTTTATCGCGGTTGCAATTCTTCTTTTTGCGTTTTCCACTGTCCTTGGCTGGAGTTACTATGGCACAAAAGCTTGGGAATTTTTGTTTGGAACAAAGGCAACAATTGTTTATAAAATTGTTTTCGTAATATTTATTGTTTTTGGTGCTACTATGAATCTCAATCTCGCTTGGGATATTTCTGATACCTTTAACGGACTAATGGCAATTCCAAACCTAATTGGTGTATTGACACTCTCTGGGACTGTAATTAAAATCACCAAAAACTATATTGCACGTACATTCCATAGCGCTACAGAACCCCCAATGCTATCTGCATTTGAGGATATTCAAAAAGAACAAGAAAACAAATGGAAGGCTACCCACAGCCGGCTCTAATAGCCGGCTGCGAATGTTCCCTCGTGCCGCCCAGAAGAATACTGTTCTCCTAGTACACTATGTATTCCTTTTTTATTATAGGAATACAGAAGAAAACCAGAACAACGGTTTGCATCTAGTCTGTCAAAGTCTGTCTCATCTTTTTTCTTGTGATACCTGCTGAATTGATACTGCGCACTGGGATCTTTTGCGAGCGCTTCTTCAAACTTTTTGATATTGATGCGGTCTACTGCACGTCGCTCCAAATCAGATTTTGCATTTGCCAACTGATTTTCATCAGCCGCTGACTGATATTCTTTCATCTGTCTCGCAAACTGTTCTTGGTCACTCTGCTTGGAATCCCTATCACTTCGCGTATAAGTATCCTGCCCACGTAAATCATATACTGTATCCTCTTTTGTCATATAGGTGCCTAATGCTTCCTCTATGGTAAAAGCATTCGTGGTGCGTTCTTTTGTATTCTGTGGATACCTGTCCCGCGCAGTGATGCCTCCTATACGCGACACTCTTTGCAGCGTAAGTTCTCGTCTTCTATTCATCTGCTGCCACCTCCCTGTGACTTTTGTCAGTAAAATCCCTTTCACCTACATTATATATATCGGTCAAATCTCGTTAGCCTTTATCTTTTCTTATTTATCACGCTTTTCCTAATATCAAAAATTTATTAATAAATGAATAAACAGTTCACATTCAATAGTTATTTAGATGTGGTTATTAAAGTCCTACAATAAAAATTTAATTTTTTTATGAAAGTCGTGAGATTTTTTGTCGCTGAATGTGTTATATAAAAGTAAGACAAAAATAACACAATTTTAGTTACAATTCACACCAACGCCAGTTTTTATCAGCTTATAAATAATTGAGGTGTGAATTATAACAGATTTTGCACACAAAATGCTAAAAGGCAAGCATTTTGGCGCATGATTCCCACTACTTTGGCGTAGGTATGAAAAGTAACCAATTTTATATTTGTTTTGCCTGTGAATAAAAACCATGTTCCATATTTTAAAAAACTATGATATACTGATAAGAAACAGGAACTTTTTATCCTATTCGCAAAATAAAATTAAGAAAAGAGGTATCCATATGTTTACTGAGCAAAAATTAGAACAACACTATGCTTCCATTCCCTCTGATGCACTTCACATTATCCGCGATGAGTACAAATGGGCACTTGAAGAATGTGGTGTGCACAATGAAGAACAGCTAAAATACATAGAAAAAGCGCTCAGTCTAAGAGGCGAAAGTCTTGCTGTGCGCTTAAATCGCAAAATTCTTTTTCTATGTAAGTGCGGACAAAGTCGTATTGTGACTACGAATGTTTCTGACGATCAGATTAAAATGTTTATCTTTGAACAGTACAAAGTAGTTTGTCCAAAATGCAGAACTGCAAACATGTATACATGGAAGTATATGGACTAGAAATTATATTTTTTCTATTAAAATGTATCCGCTTCGGGCAGGTAAAATGGTAATGGAAACCAGCCCGCGGGTGCATTTTTTAATTTGCTTTGTTCGCCTTTAAGCTGCTCTACAAAATAAAAGTTGGTCGTCAACAATTTTACAAGCTCCATCGATTCTAATACGACATCAGCTTTCTGCGCTGTGCGGGTTACACAAATATTAGTTTCTATAATTGACAACTGATATGATTCTGTAACCGCTGTCTGTTCATTGCAAATGCCTATCACATAAGTTCCTGCGACAAGCGTGCTATACTTTTGCTTCCATTTTAGCAAAAACGTAAGAACTTTATCATAATCAAGAATCTTTATCATATGTGATATTGAAATATTCCAATAATCACACATTTTTTCCAGCCATTCTATCTTGTCTATCTCATCCATTCCTGCACTCATTTCTAGTTGGTCTATATTAAACTCTGACATTAAGTCTCTTATCACTGCCGGAAGGATTTGTACATCTTCCAACTCAAACTCTGAGATACTTCCCTGTCCCTCAGACAAAACAACATACCCAATTGTCTGTTCTCCTTTTAAAACTGCATATGCAATCGCCCCATAGCTTTGCAAACTCAGCCAAAAATCTTCCTCTGACCGTGTTGTCACAATTCCACGTCGATAAAGCTCATAAAAATAAGCAATCCTAGAACTTTCTGAACGTATCTCCTCAAAATGATACGATTGCTCTATTGTTGTAGGTTCCTTATAAATCTGAGCACAACAATGACGAATATTATTAGGCTCTATATGGAATCTGTAACGAATACCTGCATGCTCAAAACCATAGTGTTGGTATCTGTGTCTATCACCGTCCAAAATCATCAGTGCACAGCCTTGCCTAACTGCATCCTCCTCAACCTGTTTCATCAGTTCTATCATGTATCCTTTTCCACGCGAATTTGGATGCACACACACAGTTCCCAAAAAACAGGCTTTGATAGCATACTCGTTCTTGTCAGTTATCCGCATTGTCAATGGATAACTGTCAATTAATGCACGTACTTTGTTTTCTTCCCGAATAATATGATGTGTTGGTATTTGGCAACGCTCTTTAGAATATGCCTTTGGCAAAAGCGTGGCAAAATCAGTATTGCTATATTCCATACTAAACACCATATTTGCAAAATCCAGAAGTTCTTCTGTTTTCTGAGTACTATTTTCGACAAACTGCTCTTTGCTATAATTCCAATCTAAAAAACTTTTATTCATTCTGCATTAACCTTTTTGATTGCTTTTGGTTTGGCAACCACTTTTGGTTTTGCTACCGCTCTTGGTTTTGCCACTGCCTTTGGTTTATCTTCTGACTTTTCCAGCTGAACTGGTACTTCCGTCAATTCCGCAGCAATTTCCTCTGTTGGTATATCATCTTCCACAGCAACTTCTTCAGATTCCTCTGTAATTATATCTTCTTCTAACTCCTCTGGTTCCTCTACTACTGGAAAAATCCCTTCCAAATCAACATCTGCATAACACAAAGAACAAGTTCCGTTAATGGACGCCCCATTGTTTACCTGAATTGTCTTCGCCTTGATATCACTGTCTACAATCGCACCATCTCCGATAGTAATCCCATTTCTAACATCAATATTGCCTTGTATTGCACCGTCAATCACTAAATCCTCAGCCATAATATCGCCAAGAATTACAGTGTTTTCCCGCACAGCTGCTCCTTTTTCACATGCAATCTGCCCCACAATAAAAGAGTCCTTTGTAAAAAGGTTCTGTGCATTGATATTTCCTGTAACATTTCCTGTAATATTAACCTGATTATCTGAATTAATATCACCATTTACCACTCCATACATATCTAGTCTTCCATTAATAGAAATATTTCCATTTATAACTGTTCCCTTTGGAATGACCGCCGTTTCTATATTATTTGTTTCTTCAAAATTATCCATTGTAATAAACCTCCCTGAAAAAAATCGAATTTTGTCACTTTCTATACTATATTAAATCCTATTTGGCCCTAAAAATCAATAGAATTTCAAATAATTATAACTGTCCTGTTAAAATATATAAAAATTGTCTATTTCTAAAATGTCACTTTGCAGTATACTAGACAGTAGTGTTTATTATTATCATATGCATAAATAAACAAATCAATCAAAATTTGTGTAAAATGAGGAGGAATATTTATGAAACAAAAAAATGCAATGGCCTATAAAGTCGCCTTGACTGGCCTAATCGCAGCGTTATCTTACGTTGTCTTTACCTTTTTACAAATCAAAATTATAATTCCAGGTACGCCAGAGGCCACTAGTATCCATCTAGGAAATGCTATCTGTGTATTAGGTGCTCTGTTGCTAGGCGGGGCTTTGGGCGGTATTGGCGGCGCAATTGGAATGACTGTTGGTGATCTGCTCGACCCAATCTATATTTTGTCTGCGCCCAAAACATTTATATTAAAATTATGTATTGGTCTTGTCACAGGGATTGTAGCACACAGAATTGGACATTTATCTGCTTGTAAAGATTCTAAAACCGCATTCAAATGGTCTCTTTTTGCCGCAATCTGTGGCCTTGGATTTAACATGATTTTTGACCCAGTATTTAGTTATTGTTATAAGCTAATAATTCTTGGAAAACCAATTGCAGAGCTAACCCTACTTCCAAATCTTATCACTACAACCGTCAATGCAATTGCTTCTGTTATTGTATCTACCGCTGTATATAACGCCCTTCGTCCCGCTCTAAAAAAGGCTGGGCTGTTTCCAATCGTAGAAACATCTGTAAATACAAATAGATTTCATGCGAAGAAAAACGCTGCCTAAAAGCAGCGTTTGACGGGTTACTTGCTTTATTCCAAAGTAAACACTTCAATATTTTGAGAAAGCCCCTTTGACATTGTAATAATTCGGTCAACTTCTTCACTGCACTCAGAAACAATCTGCCTTAGCTCCTGCATGGAAGCAGAAGTTTCCTGTGTACTTGCTGCATTCTGTTGTGCTATAGTTGCTAGATTTTGGACCGCATTGAGGATATCTGACTTCAGGTCATTAATCTTACTAATTTCGCTCTGAATATTGTCAACAGCTCGCCCTACCTCTCCAACTTCTTGGTTTAAATTTTCAAACACTGAACGTGTTCTACCAAGCTCATCCCCTTGTTTCTCCATAGCTTCTGTCACATTTTTCATGGTGTCAACAGTCGTGTTAGAATTTGTAATTAGCATTGCAATAATACTTGTAATGCGACTTGCAGATTCCGCTGATTGCTCTGCAAGTTTGCGGATTTCATCTGCCACAACCGCAAATCCCTTTCCATGTTCTCCTGCGCGCGCTGCCTCTATACTAGCATTTAGAGAAAGCAAATTGGTCTGGTCTGCAATGTCTGTAATAATATCCGCTGCCGACTGAATATCTTGTGCTGACTGATTTGTCATGTTTGTCTGCTCATAAACCACATCAAAGGCATCCTTGGTCTCATCACTAATGCGAATTAACTCTACGAGTGTATCTTCCACACTTCTATTGTACTCCCGCATTTTATTTGTATTGCCAGCAAGCTGTTCTGCATTAATTGTAGTTGAATCAACTGCCTCTCCCATATATGAAATCTTTTTTCCCACATCAGAAGTATCCTGCGCCTGTCGTGTGGAACCTGTCGCCATTTCTTCCACGGCTGTATCCACACTGCCAATATTGTTCGCCATCTTCCCAAAAGAGCCTGAAAAACCTTCTGAAATCTCATCTAGTCCTGTTGCAGTTGCCTTAATTTCCACCACAATTTCTGACAAACTATGCACCAACTTCTCAACACTATTCGCAATATCTCCTATTTCATCTCCTCTGCTAAGAAGTCTACGCTCTACAGTCACATTTAGCGCTCCATCTGCAAGTCTATTCAGTTTTGCAGTAACTAGCTTAATTGCTTTGACTAAAATACCCACTGATATATTCGTTACAATAATACCCACAACAAAAACTAACATAAGAATCAATAAATTTTTAATAAAGTTTGTCGTATTAATCGCATTAATATGTCCTTTCTCAAGTCCCACAAAGGTCATACCTATAATCTGTTCCGAATTATACTGATACAGTGGACAATACATTGCATAGTAAGTATTATCACCAAGTATCACATTTTCAGAATAGTAATCTTGCCCTTGCTTAACCACCAAATCATAAATCTGTGGGTCTGCTTCAGTTCCTACCATACGGTTTCCATTCTCATCCATAAGGCTTGTCGCAATACGAAGATTATCATAAAAAACTGTCACTTGAAGGTCAACTTCGTGACTAAAATTATCAAAAAATTGCGTATTATCACTAATATTGCGCTTGCCTTTATAAAATTTTCCATTGGTGTATATATATGTACCTTGTGCAATATTGCTAATTGCTGTCTCGAAAGCATACTGTGCTGTTGTCAACTCATGTTTTACCATCTCTTGTGTAATAGAATTACAAGATGACTTGATACCCACTACAGCCAATACAAACATCAAAACTAAGGGAAATGCTACCACAAGAACAAGTCGCAGTGTAAGTTTTATTCCTTTTCTTCTCATAACATAGCCTACCTTTCCAAACAGTTCCAAAATCTTCCCAATAACTATATTGTTATGCTAACACATTTCGTTGTTTTTTACAATAATTTTAAAGATATATATATGATTTTTGTAGTATTTTTCTATAATTAAACAGAAAAGATTTTCTTTTGCACGACCTATATACCATATAAAAATATTTTTTCTTTGTATGGCTTTGCGCGTGGAAATCCGTAGGGAAAGTTTATCTTTCCCTACTCGGACGCGGGCAGCATTTGCTGCTTATTTCCTCTCCGCGTCCGTGTGCATAAAAAAATTAAGCCAGTAATGATGAAAACTGACTTAATTTTTATAAAAACCTTATTCGCTAGCCCTATCTCTTTGAGCATTTATATGCAATCAAGTAAAGGAAGATGTATCTTTCTCTCCTTCATGCGAACAATTTATTTTGTCTATATGGGTTCGCACGTAAAAAGTGGTGTCGAATAATATCGGTCTCCGCTATCTGGCAAAAGTGCCACAATTGTTTTTCCTGCATTTTCTGGGCGCTTTGCCAGTGCAATTGCTGCAAAAAGAGCAGCTCCAGAAGAAATTCCAGTAAGAATCCCTTCTTTTTTTGTCAACTCTTTTGCAAATTCAAATGCCTGTTTATTTTCCACAGTTATTATTTCATCATAAATACCAGTATCGAGTACCTTGGGAACAAATCCAGCACCAATACCTTGTATCTTATGTGTACCTGCCTGTCCACCTGACAGCACGGGAGAATCTGAAGGTTCCACAGCCACTACTTTTATATTTGCGTTCTTTTCTTTTAGAAATTTTCCAGTACCTGTAATTGTACCGCCAGTGCCAACGCTCGCGACAAAAATATCAACGGTTCCTTGTGTATCTTCCCAGATTTCAGGGCCTGTTGTCTCATAATGTGCCTGCGCGTTTACTGGATTATCAAACTGTGCTGGAATAAAGGCACCCTCAATTTCTTTTGCAAGCTCCTCTGCCTTTTCGATTGCACCTTTCATCCCCTTTGCCCCTTCTGTGAGAACAATTTCTGTACCATAGGCTTTTAGAATATTTCTGCGCTCCACACTCATAGTGTCGGGCATTGTGAGAATCGTGCGATAACCCTTTGTCGCTGCAATCGCAGCCAATCCAATACCAGTATTTCCGCTAGTAGGTTCTATGATGACAGAACCCTCCCTTAAAATACCCTTTTTTTCTGCTTCTTTTATCATATAGTAGGCAGTTCTATCCTTTACACTACCCGCAGGATTACAATATTCAAGTTTTACTAATACTTTTGCCTCTAAACCGTACCTTTGTTCTATATTTACAACCTCTACTAGGGGAGTTTTTCCAATCAGTTCTGTAAATCCTTTATATATTGCCATTATTTTGCTCTATTACAGCAGCCTTTTATTAAAGCTGCTACAAAAACTCCTTTCCACAGCTCTTAAATTCACAAATTCTTTACTATTTTGAGTACGTCTTTCAAGTCCTCAATAATATCGAGTAATACATTCGACTAGAAATTGAATGCAGCACTAATTTTTTCTATTTTTTATCAGTTCTTCAATCTCCGCAAGAGACGGCATTACACGCAGCGCACCTTTTCGGGTTGTAATAATCGATGCGGCAGCATTTGCAAATGTAAGCATTTCTAATAGCTTTAATTTATCAAAATTGTCGATTCCATATTTTAATACATAATGTAAACAGCAACCGCCGAATGTATCGCCCGCACCAGTCGTCTCAATTGTATTTTCTTGCAAAAAAGGTTTTACCTCAACACGAAAATCTTTATAATATGCCCTGCTTCCCTCTTTTCCCATAGAGAGCAAAATAAGCGGAATCTGATACTCCTGACGAATCTTTTCAATGCCAGCATCAAAATCTTCCTCTCCAGTAAACCATTGAATTTCATTGTCTGATATTTTTAAGATATCACAGTGTCCCAAACCATATTTTACTTGCTCCTTTGCATCCTCAAGGGATTTCCAAAGTGGTGGTCTTAGATTTGGATCAAAAGAAATTACTGCGTCAGCTTCTTTTGCAATTCCAATCGCTTTTCTTGTCGCAGCACGCACCCCCTCGTGTGTCATAGAAAGAGTACCAAAATGAAATATTTTAGAATCTCGTATCTGTTCTACTGGAATCTCTGTCTCTGTCAACATCATATCTGCCCCTGGGTTGCGATAAAACGAAAAGTCTCTATCTCCATCAGGATATGTATGAACCAAAGCAAGTGTTGTATGAATCTCCTCATCTTGATACAGGCTATCTGCATTAATTCCTATCTCTGTAATTGCGTCTTTTAACTGTTTTCCGAAGAAATCTTTTCCTACTTTTCCAATAAAGGCTGTCTTATGCCCCAATCGAGAAAGCATTGCTAGGACATTGCAAGGCGCACCGCCAGGATTCGCCTCAAATAGTGGATTTCCTTGATTACTCACACCATTTTCTGTAAAGTCAATTAACAGTTCTCCCAAGGCTGTCACATCATAATTCTTCATAATTTTTGTCCCTTTCTCAACAATCAGCAGTTTACAACTTTCTTTATAAATTTGTAAACTGCTATCAACAATTATAACTGTTATCTAAATTGAGTAGGGAAGATTTGTCTTCTCTCTACTCGTGCGTCGCTTTAGCGGCTTATTTTCTCTGCACAGGGCTGTGCATAAAAAAGACCACTGTCTGAGATAGCTCCCGCGAGTGGTCTTTTCGCTGTTCTTATTTTAACTTTGCGGCATTGATGCGTGCAATGGAACGCATCAGGGCAGCCTCTGCTCTTGCAGTGTCTGTATTGCTGTTGCGTTCTGATAGTCGTCCCTCTGCTCTCTGCTTTGCAGCATTGGCACGCGCCTCATCAATCTCACTGGGCCACTCGATAATCTCTGCAAGTATCGTGATCTCCTGTGGAAGTATCTGAACGAATCCGGCATGAAGCGCCGCATTTCTCACAGTATCGCCCTGTGTAATCGCAAGAATCCCAGGCTTCACGATAACTGTGAGCGGCGCATGACCAGCATAGACGCCAATCTCGCCCTCTGTTGTATTGAATTCCACCATATCCGCATCTTCGTTAAAAAATTCACGGTCTGGTGTCACAATTGTAAGCTTGAACTTCTCTGCCATAGCGGCACCTCCTAATTCGCTCTTGCCACTACGTCATCTATTGTTCCGGCATTTAGGAAATGTCCTTCTGGAATATCATCATGCTTTCCTTCCATAATCTCCTTAAAGCCTCTGATGGTCTCTGTAATCGGTACATATTTTCCTGGCATACCTGTGAACTGCTCTGCTACATGGAACGGTTGCGACAGAAATCGCTGAATCTTTCTTGCACGATTTACTGTAATCTTATCTTCCTCTGACAACTCATCCATACCAAGAATTGCAATAATATCTTGCAACTCCTTATATTTCTGAAGCACCTGCTGTACACCGCGCGCCACCTCATAATGCTCCTGACCTACAATACGTGGATCAAGGATTCTTGATGTAGACTCTAACGGGTCCACTGCTGGATAAATACCAAGTTCCACTATAGAACGCGAAAGAACAGTTGTTGCGTCCAAATGTGCAAAGGTGGTCGCTGGCGCAGGGTCTGTCAAGTCATCAGCAGGTACATAGACCGCCTGTACAGACGTAATAGAACCATTTTTAGTAGAAGTAATACGCTCTTGTAATGCTCCCATCTCTGTCTGTAATGTTGGCTGATAACCTACCGCAGAAGGTACGCGTCCAAGCAACGCTGAAACCTCTGATCCAGCCTGTGTGAAACGGAAAATATTGTCAATGAAAAGAAGCACGTCCTTTCCACCTTTATCTCTAAAGTACTCTGCCATTGTAAGACCAGTCAAACCAACTCTCATTCTAGCCCCAGGTGGCTCATTCATTTGACCAAATACCATAGCTGTCTTGCTGATAACACCGGATTCCGTCATCTCATTATAGAGGTCATTTCCTTCTCTGGTACGTTCTCCTACCCCTGTGAACACGGAATATCCATCATGCTCATTTGCAATATTGGTGATTAACTCCTGAATCAACACGGTTTTACCTACACCAGCACCACCAAACAACCCTATCTTTCCACCTCTCTGATAAGGACAGAGTAAGTCAACGACTTTAATACCAGTCTCAAGCATTTCTGTCGATGTTGCCTGTTCTTCAAAGGAAGGAGCGGGTCTGTGGATTGGCTCATACCCTTTTGCCTTAGGAGCAGGTTTGTTATCTATCGGTTCGCCAAGTACATTGAACATACGTCCCAATGTATCCTCTCCAACGGGAACTGTAATTGGAGCACCTGTTGAAACAGCATCCATTCCTCTTACCAGTCCATCCGTAGGTCCCATGGCGATACATCTCACTGTATCATCACCCAAATGTTGTGCAACTTCTATTGTCAATTCTGTGTTGTCACTTCGTTTAATCTTAACTGCATCATTTAGTTCAGGAAGCTGTCCCTCACTGAACTTGACATCAAGAACCGCACCGATAATCTGGGTAACTTTACCAATTATCTTATCTGCCATCTCTTTGTTTCCTCTCTATCACTTTTTGTTCATTGTGCACCACGCATATTTTAATTTTACCCTTATGATATGGCTTGTGCACCTGCAATAATCTCTGTCAACTCCTGTGTAATTGCGCTCTGACGTGCTCTGTTATAAAGCAGTGACAAACTTGAAATAATCTCATCTGCATTGCTAGTCGCATTGTCCATCGCCTGCATTCTGGCACCATTTTCACTCGCCACGGACTCAACCATTGCTCCATATATTAGACTCGTAATATATTTGGGAATGATAAGTTCAATCGCTTCTTCTGTCTCCGGCTCAAAATCAAGCACCGCTTTATCGTCATCACTGCGTTCGTCTTCAATTTTAATTGGAAGCAACTTTAGCATTGTTGGTATATGCGTAACAGTATTTTTAAAACCTGTATACACAATGTAAATTTCACCCACTTTTCCAGTCGCAAAATCCTCAAGCACCTGTCTGCTAATTTGCATTGCATCTGCATAAAGTGGCTCATCTATCGCGGAAGAATAATCTACTCCCATCTCATAACCAAGCCTAGTAAATGTATCTCTCCCCTTACTTCCAATTGGATAAATAATCAAATCTTCTTTGTTCCAGTTGTGATCCCGCACAAGTTTAATAATATTGGAGTTGTAACCGCCCGCAAGTCCCCTGTTTCCAGTGATTACAATCACTGCCTTCCTTGAGGAATTGTTTGCCTTTAGGTATGGGTGATTGATATCTCCTGCTTTGGAAAGCATGGAAACCACCGTATCATACATGCAGTTAAAGTAAGTCTTAGACTTCTCTGCACGTCCCTTCGCTCTTTGCAGTTTGACGGTGGAAACAAGCTTCATGGCCTTTGTGATTTGCTGTGTACTTTGTACTGAGCCTTTACGTCTCTTTATGTCTCTCATGGAGGCCATAAATATTCAGTCCCCCCTTCTCTTATTTGAAGCGTCCTTTAAATTCTTCAATTGCTACAACAAGCGTTTTCTCAGTTTCTTCCGAAATAACTTGTGTCTCCTTGATTGCCTTTGGCACCTGCGGGTATTTTGTGTCAAGGAACTCAAAAAGCTCTGCCTCAAACCGCGTAATATCTGCCACAGGCACATCAAGCAGATACTTCTTTGTCGCTACAAACAAAATAATAACTTGATATTCAACAGCCATTGGCTTATATTGTGGTTGTTTTAAAATTTCCTTAATTCGCGCACCCTGGTCAAGTCTCTCTTTGGTGTCTGCATCAAGGTCTGATCCAAACTGTGCAAAGGAGGCAAGCTCCCTGTATTGGGCAAGCTCTGTACGAATTGGTCCTGCAATCTTTTTCATCGCCTTAATCTGAGCAGAACCGCCAACACGAGAAACAGAAAGTCCTGCATTTACAGCAGGTCTGAAACCAGAGTTAAACATCTCTGTCTCAAGATAAATCTGACCATCTGTAATCGAAATAACGTTTGTCGGAATATATGCAGAAACGTCACCTGCCTGTGTCTCAATAATTGGAAGTGCTGTGATAGACCCTCCACCGTACTCGTCATTCATACGACACGCGCGCTCAAGAAGTCTTGAATGCAGGTAGAATACATCTCCCGGGAACGCCTCACGTCCAGGCGGACGCTTCAAGAGTAAGGACAGTGTACGATATGCAACTGCATGCTTACTTAAATCATCATAAATGATAAGTACATCCTCACCATTCTCCATCCATTCCTCACCGATTGCGCAACCCGAATAGGGCGCAATGTACTGCAATGGCGCAAGTTCGCTTGCTGTAGCAGCAACAATTGTCGTGTAAGACATCGCGCCAAACTCCTCCAGCGTCTTCACAATGCTTGCCACTGTAGAAGCTTTCTGGCCAATTGCAACATAGATACACTTCATATTTTGACCCTTTTGGTTAATGATTGTATCAATGGCAATGGCTGTTTTTCCAGTCTGTCTATCACCAATAATCAGCTCACGCTGTCCTCTCCCAATTGGAACCATGGCATCAATTGCCTTAATTCCTGTCTGCATTGGCGTATCAACAGATTTTCTGGTAATAACACCAGACGCCACTCTCTCTATCTGACGATATTTATTTGTCGCGATAGGACCCTTGCCGTCAATCGGCTGACCAAGTGCATTGACAACACGCCCCAGCATTGCATCTCCCACAGGAACCTCCACAACGCGGTTTGTTGTCTTTACAGTATCACCCTCGTTAATATTTCTGGAACTTCCCAGCAATACAGCACCAACATTGTCCTCCTCAAGGTTCATAACCATGCCATAAACCTCTCCAGGAAACTCCAAAAGTTCACCCTGCATTGCCTTCTCGAGTCCATGCACGCGCGCGATACCATCTGCCACCTGAATGACTGTACCAACTTCTGATACTTCCAAGTCAGAGGCATATCTCTTGATCTGATCCTTAATCACAGAACTTATTTCTTCTGGTCTTAAATTCATATGGATCTGCACCTCTCTATTTTTTATTATAATTGAATAGCAAGCAACTCTCGCTGAAGCTTATCCAATTTTGTCCGAATACTGCTGTCCACAACCCTATCACCCATCTTGATAACCATACCACCAATTAGACTGCTATCAACTTGATAAATGCACTCAATTGTCTTATAGCGGGTAGTGGCAAGCAGCCGACTCTCAATATCCTGCTTTTCCTGTTCATTTATTGCGATGGCTGTTGTGACATAAGCCGTTCCGATATTGTTGTACTCCTTTATCAAGGAGATTACTTCGCCAAGGATTGCCTCGATTTCTGTATAACGGTCCTTCTCCACAATCGTCATTAGAAATCCTAGCATTTCCCTACTAATTTTATCTTGGAATACATTCTTGACCACCTCAACCTTATCCTCCTTTGGGATTTTGGGGTGGTTCATAAACTGTCCAAATTCCGCATTGGTGCGAAGCACCTCAAGAAGACCCACTGCCTCATCTAAAAAAAGTGTAGTCTTCTCCTCCTCAACGGCAAGTTCAAACAACGCTTCCGCATACGTTTTGGAAACTAGCTTAGCCATGTGCTATCACCTATTTCTTTCAATGTCTTATCAATGAGTTCATGCTGGGCATTTGTGTCAATATTTGCCTGCACTATCTGAGCTGCCATCACTGAGGCAACTGCAATCATCTCACGTTTTACCTCGTCAGCAAGCTTTTGTTTCTCAAGTTCAGCCTCTTTTCTTGCATTATTGATGATTCGGGTTGCTTCCTGTTTTGCCTCCGCGACAATCTTTGCTTCATTCTCCATACCACGTTTGCGCGCATCTGCAAGGACAGCTTCCGCTTCTTTGTCCGCCTGTGCAAGTTTCTGCTCATAAAGGGCACGTGTCTCAGCCGCTGACTTCTGATCTGCCGCCGCCTGATCAAGCTCTCCTTGAATCTTCGCCTTTCTGTCATCCAACATCTTCCTTACTGGATCAAATAAGAAGTGCGACGCGACAAGAAAAAGGACAAACATGGCGATGATCATGAGGACTGTGTCTGCTAAAAGCTGAAAATCCAAGTCAAATAACCGGCTTAATCCCTCTGTCTCAGCAGCGAGTATCATGGTGTGATTCACCATACCTTTGTACCTCCTTTTATCATTCTA
>CAJUAE010000038.1 GCA_910583965.1 uncultured Lachnospiraceae bacterium | reverse complement strand
ACATAGATTCCAATTACGGCAAAAATAATGTGAAACCGGAGATTTTACTATCTTAGGAACTGTAGAAAAATAACTGACGCATCTTGACTTGGCTATTTCTCCGATTATGCATGCCCAAAAGCCTCGCCGTAGCCCGCTACGTCTACGTTTTTTGTCATGCATCCTCGAAGAAATATCCTACGCAATCTGCATCACTTATTTTCCTACAATTCCTTAATTTAAATGTCTATCTTAGCACAAATAGAAATGGACAACTGCATTTTTCATTTCTATTTGTGCCGCAAAACACAGTGTTCATAGCACCATCATAACATTTGAGAGCTATAAGAAAATAACTGACACCTCTTGGCTTATCTATTTCTCCGATTGTACATACTAAAAAGTCTTGTCGTAATCTTGAATCCATCCATGACATATTGGTTATAACCTGTTAGAAACACAAACAGCGCATTTATATTAATTTTGCGTATTTCCTTTGCCAATTCCAAACCTGTCATATATGGCATCTCAATGTCAAAAATATATAAGTGATACTTTTTCCTGTGCAGGACTATGTATTCCAGTAATTCCTCCACACTAAAATACACATCGTAGCTAATCTGATAATGACAGAGCCCATCAAACACAGCCTCCAATTGCTCTATGTCAATTTCGCAGTCATCACATATAACATCTTTTAACATTTGCATTTTCCTTCTATGATAAAAACTCCCACAAATATGCCTTATCTCTTAATATTAAAAAATAGTGAGATACCTCCTGGATCTTCTGATAGTATCAAGTTTAATACCGAAGAATCTTCTCACTCTTAATAAAATCAATACTTTTAACCTTTAAAGCACAAAAGAAAACTGTTTTTTATAAACATCTTGACGCTACCTTATTCTATCAAAGTAATGCAAAATATACAAAACAGATCGCAACATACCTATTATCACGTCACGTACAATTTGTACTTATAAAAGCAGAAAACGAATGATATCCGTTTTTACCATTCGCTTTCATACCTATTATTCATTTTAACAGTCAACTAATCAGTCTGTTTTTATTAATATTCTGTTAGTTAATTGAAAATCAAGCCTTATTTTCACTGCCAAGCACATTTTTAATTTTGTGCTCCACTAACGCTTTTACGTTTGCGCGTCCTTCCTTGAGATATTCTCTAGGATCAAAAGCAGCGGGATTGTTATAGAGTACCTTGCGAACACCAGCAGTCATGGCAAGTCTTAAATCTGAGTCAATATTGATTTTGCATACCGCACTGCGCGCTGCCTGACGAAGCATATCCTCTGGAATGCCAATTGCATCCGCAAGTTGTCCGCCATTTTCCTGAATAGTTTTCACATATTCCTGCGAAACACTGGAAGCACCATGTAGCACAATTGGAAAATTAGGCAACCTCTTACTCACCTCATCAAGAATATCAAAACGCAGCTGCGGCTTCTGTCCCGGTTTAAACTTGAATGCACCATGACTGGTTCCGATGGCGATCGCAAGAGAATCCACTCCTGTTTTGCTAACAAATTCTTCTACCTCATCAGGGTGTGTATAACTTGCATTTTCAGCGGACACATTGACATCATCCTCGATGCCGGCAAGCTGTCCAAGTTCCCCTTCGACAACCACACCCTTTAAATGTGCATACTCTACAACACGGCGTGTCAGTTCAATGTTGTTCTCAAAAGAATGATGTGAACCATCAATCATAACGGAAGTAAAGCCACCATCAATACAGGATTTGCAAATATCAAAGTCAGCTCCATGATCTAAATGAAGCGCAATTGGTATATCATTTAACTCCAAAGCTGCTTCTACAAGTTTTACCAAATATACATGATTTGCATATTTCCTTGCGCCTGCTGATACCTGCAAAATTACAGGGGAACGAAGTTCTCCCGCAGCCTCTGTGATACCCTGTACGATTTCCATATTGTTCACATTGAAAGCACCAACTGCATATCCACCTTCATACGCCTTGCCAAACATTTCCTTTGTTGTTACTAAAGCCATAATCTTATCCCCACTTTCCTTATTTCATATCAATAGTTCCATAAATCTTTTTATATTCTTTTCAATATCCCCTTCAAACACTGCTGATCCTGCCACAATTACATCTGCCCCCGCTTCAAGATTCATTTTTAGATTGTTAAGATATATACCCCCATCTATTTCCAATCTTATGTCGCGTTTTTGCCCATTGATCATATCACGTACCATTTTGATTCTGTCAATACTTCCTGTGAGATAGGATTGCCCTCCAAATCCTGGGTGTACTGTCATCACCAGAATCAAATCCACCATATCGATATATGGGATGATCTCTCTGACTGGTGTTTCTGGATTAAGGGCAATTCCGGCCCTGACGCCATGATCCTGTATTATTGCAAGCGTATCTGACACGCATCCGCATGCCTCTACATGTATCGTCACTCCGTCTGCACCAAGCTTTATGAGTTCCTCCACATAACGTTCTGGACGATCCACCATCATATGTACATCCATAAAAAGCTTTGAACGCTTTTTCAAGCATTTGAGTACAGGCATTCCAAAGGATATGGATGGAACAAACACTCCATCCATAATATCTACATGCAGACAGGATACGCCTGCTTTTTCTACTATATCAATCTGCTTTCCAAGTTCACAAAAATCAGCAGCTAAAATAGAGGGCGCCAAGTTCATCATCCTATTTCCTCTTTCCTTTCTTTAGAAGCCATTGCGAATTTAATTTTCTCTTATCTAAATACAATAACAGTTTGTAACAAATCCTAAACAGCATATTCAAAACCAAGAATTGTAAAGAGCTGGTTTTTTGTAAGCAAGTGTTACCTCCTCACCATTTCTCGCCTTGTCTATCACTTTCTTTACTGCAGCAGCATTACCTAGAAGGACACTGCAATCATACTTTTAAAAAGGCTCTTTTGCCATAGAATCTGTTGGTGCAATTTGTTTTTTTAATCACTTTCCCAAAAACTCCTTAGCCTGCTCATACACACCCTTTGCATCAAGCCTATACTTCTCCAGCAAAGCCGCTGCCGAACCTGACTCTCCAAACACATCCTGCATACCAATCTTGTAAACAGGTGTAGGATATGATTTGCATAATGTGTCGCATACTGCACTTCCTAATCCGCCAATTACAGAGTGTTCCTCAGCTGTTATAATTTTTCCAGTCTTTTTTGCTGATCCGATGATAATTTCCTCGTCAAGCGGCTTAATTGTACAGATGTTGATAACCTCCGCACTGATGCCATCCTCCTCAAGCATTTCTGCCGCTTTGAGGGCAGAATCCACACAGATTCCAGTCGCTACAATTGTCACGTCTGTACCTTCCCTGACTACAGTCCCTTTCCCAATTTCAAACTTGTAATCAGGCCTATCATTAATCACAGGAACTGCCGCACGACCGAAACGAATATAGACCGGCCCTTCATATTCGATTGCTGCCCGAACTGCCGCCTTTGCCTCCACATCATCAGCTGGACACATTACTACCATACCGGGAATTGTACGCATCAGGGCGATATCCTCATTGCACTGATGGGAAGCACCGTCTTCGCCTACTGTAATGCCTGCGTGTGTCGCACCGATTTTTACGTTTAAATGTGGATACCCAATAGAGTTTCTTACCTGCTCAAAGGCACGCCCCGCAGCAAACATCGCAAAAGAGCTCATAAAGGGAATCTTGCCTGAAAGCGACAATCCCGCTGCAATTCCTGCCATATTTGACTCTGCGATTCCACAATCTATATGCCTGTCTGGAAATGCCTTGCGGAACATGCTAGTCTTAGTCGCTGCCGCAAGATCTGCATCAAGAACCACCAAATCAGGGTTTTCTTTTCCTATCTCTACAAGAGCACTGCCATAGCTCTCTCTTGTTGCTATTGTTTGCATCTCAGCCATTTTATCTTCCCTCCTTATCCAGTTCAGCGTCAATGTTTTCCAGATCTGCCATGGCAACCGCATATTCCTCATCATTTGGCGCTTTGCCATGCCAGTCCACACTGCCCTCCATATAAGATACACCCTTGCCCTTTAATGAATGGGCAATGATTGCTGTAGGCATACCTTTTGTTTCCCTTGCTTCATGGAACACTGTGCGGATTTGATCAAAATCATGTGCGTTTTCAAGGTTTATCACATGAAAATTAAAAGCTTCAAACTTCTTATCAATCGGATACGGCGAACATACATCCTCAATCTTTCCATCAATCTGCAATCCGTTATTGTCCACAATCACACAGAGATTGTCAAGTTTCCTGTGTCCTGCAAACATAGAAGCCTCCCAAACCTGCCCCTCCTCCAATTCACCATCACCGAGCAGTGTATACACCCGGTAATCCTTATTGGACATCTTCGCGCCAAGCGCCATACCACAAGCAACCGAAATTCCCTGACCAAGCGAACCAGAGGACATATCCACACCCGGAACATGCTGCATGCATGGATGCCCCTGTAGATAAGAACCTAATTTTCTAAGTGTTTTCAAATCCTCTACAGGAAAAAATCCTCGGTTAGCTAGCGCTGAATAAAGCCCTGGCGCTGTATGTCCTTTCGACAGAACAAAACGATCTCTATCTGCTTTTTTTGGTTCTTTAGGATTGATATTCATCTCTTCAAAATAAAGATACGTAAAGATATCTGCCGCCGATAATGAACCGCCCGGATGTCCCGCCTTCGCCGCATGAACACCTGTGATGATGCCTTTACGAACTTCATTTGCCGCTTTTTGAAGCTCCAAATTTGTCATTATAAACTCCTCCATTGTTTTATATTCTTATGTACCCATTTCAACTGATACATTAAGTTGTGTGTTAATAAATCTTATAATTTCCACTAAGCGCTAGGAAAGCAAAGAAATACAGACAATTGTCATAATATCTCCGGTCACCTGTACGCATAGGAAGTTTCCAGAACAGATCTACCCACTCCTTACTGTAGCTTGTGAAGGATGCAAGTACTGACATTGCTACTGTTGCGGGAATTGCCACCGGATGAAGCGCCTGCCTCTCTGCTATGCTCCCATCAAGTTCATAAACATGGTATGTATTTCTTCTGCCATCCTCCAGCAGAAACTCCTGTATTGCTTGTGCCGCATGGCACTGTCCCTCATCCTTTCCAAACCATTCGTAGTCAAGGCCGATATTCGCCACAGTGCGATAAGAGTCGCTGTAGAACCAGTCGTGTCTGTCATCTGTCCATGGCAGCTTCCGACGCATCGGACTCCCGTCAAACTCAGCGTACTCTGCTGAAAAACCAGTTCTTTCATCACAGGCCTTCACAAGATATTTGCGGCTCGCCTGCGCTGCCTTCTCCCAAAACGGTCTGTCTTCCTCGTATGCCCACATTGCAAACAACTCATAAAAATGCGGCAGATGATAGGACGGGTCCGTAAAATCACTCCCTGGAACAAATAAAATCTGATAATTCTCCTTATTCCACATTGCAGTGCCAGGTCTGCCATTTTCTCCTTTGTGTAAACATGCTCTCAAAATTTCTTTCGCCTCATGAGAATAATTGAAGATACCATCCCTGTCTCCCCACCTGTGAGACGCAAAAAACAGTGCTAATGCAAAAAACTCCTCTCCGTCCGGCGCAGGACTTTTTGCATTTTTCGTTCCATCTACGCCACAAGACCATGCAAAATACCCTTCATTTTCCCCTTCTTGTATCCACATATATGTCTTGGTCCACTTCCACAGCCTGTCAAATTCCTCATGCATATTAAGTTGTACACAGAGCATCATTCCATATGACATTCCTTCTGTGCGCGCATCATTATTTCCCGTATCCATGATATATGCCATGTCATCTTCCACTGGATAATATACGCGCTCATCCTCTTTTCCGTAAAAATAAAAATTCTTAATTTCTTGCAGTCGTTCCTCAACCTGCGCCAACTCGATTCCGACTTCTTCAAATATATTTCGATATTGTTCTTTCATATATTTCTCCTAATTCTTTTCTCTTTTTCTTAATCTGACACATCATCAGTATCTAACTAACTGAGATATTAATTGGAATTTTGCCGATTTATTCTCCATTCCATGTGTCACATTATCCCAATACATTACCGTGACGTCATTCTTCTATGTTGAAATAATTCAGATTATCTGTAACAGCAATTGACAGTTTTTTTAGTTCCATAGCTGTTCTTGCAAGCGAGGCCGTAGCATCATTGAGTTCATTCATCGATGTGTTGGTTTGCTCTGTCGTTGCAGCATTTTCTTCCGCTATGGCAGACAGATTAGTCATAAGGTTAACCACCTGCGATCCAGCATTACCACACACAACAGCCTGTTCAAGCACAGTATTCATATTGTCTGTAGTAGACTTTATCCCTTCTTCGACAATGCCAAACTTCTCCTTAGTCTCATCAAGCTGCTTTTTCTGACTCAAGACAATATTTGTGACCTCATTGATGGACTGCACTGTCTGCAGAGACTCTTTCGACAAAGAGAGTATAATATCATCAATTATTTTTGCGGAAGAATTTGTCTGTTCTGCAAGCTTCTGTATTTCACTTGCCACTACCGCAAAACCTCTTCCAGCTTCGCCAGCCCGCGCTGCCTCTATGCTGGCATTCAGAGATAACAGATTGGTCTGACTTGCAATCTCCGCAATCAGATTTACAACCTCTTGAATCTTTACTACTGATGCATTTGTCTTATGAATCTGATCAGATATCTTTACGAATGCATCTGAAGTCCGATCACTTGCATGGCTTAACTCCTGAACAATTTTTGTCACCTCTGTTCCCCTTTCGCTCATGCTTTTTGAAGTCTCTGACAGATTCTCAACACTCGCTGTAATCTGTATCATATTTTCCTGCATTCTGGATGCTTGTTGTGAAGAATCAGAAATATCACTTGCCTGCACCGCAGCACCTTTTGCTATTTCATCCAAAGCTGTGCTGATCACCTCTGATGCACCCTTTGTCCTGTTTGCTTTGCTTTCAAGTGCATTGCCTGTCTCTGCAAGATTTATAGAAATTCCTTGCAACTGGCTTATACTGTCCTCCAGTTTATCCAAAAACACATTCAAACTCTTACCAAACTGTGAAAACTCGTCCTTTCCATTCGCCTTGATCCTGACTGCAATTTTTCCCTGCGTAATTTGATCCAGTGCCTTTCTGAAATGCATAAGATTTCTGTCAATACTGGAACTAATCAATACGGTCAGCCCTACCAGTATGATCGATGCGATAATGATTACTATAATACTTGCATTCTGTACCGTAGATTTCACGCGAACCATATCATCAGAAGCGATATCTTTGACAATACCACACAACGTTGTCAATTCCTCATTTAATACTTTATTCTCTGTTTTTAACTCAAGAATCGTATCATCAATTTTCTTCATCTGCCCAAAGATTTCTTTCTTGGCACTGAGTTTACCAAGAGAATCATTTATAAGTTCACTGCTCATGGTATACAGCGGAATGTTCTCTTCCATCTCTGTCATCAACGTCTCTATCCCTGCATAGTCGTCCGTTGTATCCTTCCCTTCCACCACCAGCTTGCTATAAGTATTTACTTGATTGTCCAGCTGATCAAGACTGTCCTTAAAACTGTAAACTCCAGAATAAGAACCTCCATACTTATAGTCATATGACAGATTATTCGGTTCCATATAAAGGGAGTATTCAATATTGGCATAATCCTGTGCTGCATACTCTTTGACTGGAATCGCTACTGCAAATTCCTCCCAGCCCTCATTGGCTGCATTGAAGTTACACCCAACACGAATCGCTGGTTTTGAATCAAATGTGGTAATCTCACTGTCAACATAGGCAAGACCGGATCCGTCAAGTTTGTCAACTAAAGACAAATCAATATCAATCGAATTCGTACCTTTAACTAATTTTATATCAGTAATATAGCAATCATTGTGATATGTGAGTGTTCCTCCAACTCTGAATGCCAGAGAATTTCTCTTCACTTTTTCTGGTACTGGTCCGCTGTAAATCAACCTAATATATTCTTTACCGCCAATCTCTACAAGTTCTCCGCTCGTCCACATATGGGCATCAATCCATTTGATTTCCAACCAGTCCTGTTTATCGATCAACCCGGAAAAACTGTCATCCAATATTCCACTACCTTCAAGATATTGTCCGTACAATCCGCTTTCACCGTCAAATCCTCTTGTCTTGCTAAGCTCGCTTATTTTACTATAATTTGTACTACTCTTCGTCAGTTTTTCAAGTATTTTGTCTATATCTTCCTTGTATTTTGTGTCTGTGAGGTGTTGTAGCAACTCTGCGTTTAAAGTCATTTGTCCAAGATTGTCAAGAATATTGTCAAGATACTTTTGATCAATGTAATACTGATACTGTGCCTCGAGTCCGAGATTCTTTGCCTGCAATACATCGATCTCGTTGACAATCGATTCAATCTCACTATTGCTGGTGTTCCTGTTGATCGAATTAATTCCCAGTACGCCAATGCAGACCGCCACCAGAATAGAAAAGACACCCATAAGCAGTATCTTACTCTTAATCGTCTGAAATATTACTACACTTCTTATTGTACTTTTTCCGTGATTCATGATGACTACAACCCTCCATTCTTATCCTAATCTCACTTATATAACATTTTTATTATAATAAAAAAAATTTCTGCTGACTCCCGACAAATTAAACATCATGTCCTTGCATTTTATATCAAATACCAGTAAAAATTAAAATATTTCTCTGCATTGACATGTGCAATCGAGTAGAGAAATTTCCTTCCCCTACTCGCGCGCGGGCACCCGTCAGCGAACCGCTAAATCGGTTTGATGACAAATTTCACTTGGGTGCCCGTGTGCATAAAAAGGAGACAAAGAACGTTTACCGTTCTCTATCCCCTTTTATACAGAGATGCCACCCACATACCCTTGTAACTGGATTGATTTGATCCTTTTGCATCTTAAACTATTCTTCTGTCTTCAGCGCTTCATGATAAAAACACCTCAAATGCTCTGTTTTGTGACCTGTGAGTTCTTCACTCCTCGTATCTGGCTGGCTACCGCCTATGCTGATTTCATATTCACGTCCTGCTATCTTATTATTTCCATTCTTGTCATACAACATAAAAGCTTCCCTCGGTAGATAAATTTGACATTGTCTACTTTCACCTGCTTTTAGATAAACTTTTTTTATCCCTTTCAGCTGCGCATTGGGTGTACCTACCATCTTCACTTTTACATACACTTGTACAGTCTCCATTCCATCTCTTTCACCTGTATTTGTGACTGTGAATTGCACTGTTACACCTGCATTGATATCTGGTTTTTCTTCTGTAAAAGCAATATCAGAATATTCATATTGTGTATAGGATAACCCATAGCCAAATGGATAAAGTGGTTTGTTTTCCATATAACGATAAGTCCTGTTCTGCATGGAATAATCCTCAAAATCAGGAAGCTCCTCTGTCGTCCGGTAAAATGTCACAGGAAGTTTCCCTTCGGGGTTTACCTCACCAAAAAGGATTCGGGCGATTGCTGCTCCGCCTTGCGCTCCTGGATACCATCCTTGTAATATGGCGTCAAGATTTTCATCCTCCCACGTAACTGCCATTGCACTTCCAGTCAGCAGCACTAAAATGACTGGTTTTCCACTTTCTTTTGCAAGTTTCAGAATATTATGTTGTAATCCTGGCAGTCTTAAATTGGGTTTGTCCCCACTTCCGTATTCATTACCAGTATCACCTTCCTCACCCTCTAGGGAAGCATCCAGCCCCATCACTGCAACGATGACATCGCTTTCCCTGCAAATGCCCCGCACTTCAGATGCTCGATCATTTTCCTGTGCCAATCCACTTGTCCTGTCCTTGTATAAATGACAGCCCTCAGAATAGAGGACACGCACATCATCACCAACATAATCCTGAATCCCTTCGAGTATTGTCACATACCGCGATGCCGTTCCCTCATAGTTGCCGACCAAAGCTCTGCGATTATCTGCATTGGGTCCAATCACGCCAATCGTTCGAATTTTTTCTTTTTTCAATGGAAGTATCTGTTTGTCATTTTTCAGCAGAACCACACATCTCTCAGCCACCTGTTGGTTTAGTTTCCGCATATTGGGGGAATCCACAACTGTATAGGGAATATTTTCATAGGGATTGTCTCCCTTCTGGTCAAATACCCCTAATTTCATACGCGAAGTAAACAAATTTACTACAGCCTCATCCAGACGCCTTTCATCCACCAGCCCTTCCTGAACTGCCTGTTCTAGATACAAGAACAGAGAACCACAGTTTAAGTCGCATCCATTGTTCATGGCAAGAGAAACAGATTCGATTGGATTCGCTGTCACGCCATGATGCTCATGAAAATCCTTGATTGCCCAACAATCTGAAACTACATGGCCATCAAATCCCCACTCATTGCGCAGAATATCACTTAAAAGGCGTCTGCTTCCACAGCATGGCTCTCCATTTGTACGGTTGTAAGCGCCCATCACTGTCTCCACTTTGGCCTCTTGAACACATGCCTGAAACGCTGGCAGATACGTCTCTCGCAAATCCTGTTCATTTACTCGTGCGTCAAAGCTGTGGCGCTGATCCTCAGGACCACTATGTACCGCAAAATGTTTGGCACATGCTGCCGTCTTCAGATAATTCTCATCGTGTCCCTGCAGTCCCATAATATAGCGTACACCAAGTCTGCTTGTCAGATAGGGATCTTCTCCAAATGTCTCATGCCCTCTTCCCCATCTCGGATCGCGGAAAATATTGACATTTGGCGCCCAGAAAGTCAGTCCTTTGTAAATATCCTCGTCGTCCCCCTCCTGCTGCATTGCAAACTTTGCCCTTGCCTCTGTGGATACTGCATCTCCTATCTGTTCCATCAAATCCTCATCAAAAGTAGCCGCCATTCCGATTGCCTGTGGGAAGATTGTCGCTGTACCTGCACGCGCCACGCCATGCAGCGCTTCGTTCCACCAATTATATGCCTTGATTCCAAGACGTTTTATTGCCGGTGTTTGATGCATTGTCTGTGCAACTTTCTCACTTAATGTCATCTGCGCGACCAGAGCTTCTGCTCTCTTGCGATATTCCTCTATTTTATTTCTGTTCTGAACCAATTCCATTTTGTGTATACCTCCATATTGTATTCTTTCCAAATTTCATTTTGAAAATGATATCTCTATCTATCTTCCCTTTTGCTAGAAGACTTCTCTGTGAACCATCACTTTCCAAATCTAATGAATTATCTATAAAATGACTGAGCAGCTGCACATTAGCCCCAGCCATCTGCAGCTGCTCTATAAACAGCAATTTGGTATTTCTTGTACGTGTAATATCATTGACTTTAGACTCCTCAAAGCAAAAGATTTTCTCACCTGCGTTAAGGACTGCTTCTGCGTTCAAGCTCCTTTTGCATTTCCGCAAAAAATATCTCAGGATGACAGGCTTTATAATTCTGCATATACTGCTGCCACATTCCATCAAAATCATCTGTCATGACAACCCTCGGCAGATAATCCCGTTTGACACGATTCATCTGATCCCATACTCTGGCTGCCTCTGACTCTGGTGTCAGCATTTCAGAATAAGAATACATTGGATACCATGGTCCCGGTTCTTCATTTGTTCCCAGCATATCTACATAATTCCTGCATCCATATGCTATCAGGCATTCCTTCACATCTGGTACAAGTGCATCAAAAAATTCATCCGGCTGATATTCTGGGGAAAATGCATTGATGCCATCACTCAGCATTCCCTCTATTCTTGGAAAATAGGAGTACATACAAAAGCGTGCACTGCTGTATTCCAGATTTCTTGCTGCCTCTCTCTGTTCTGGCGTCCTATAATAAACTCCATTCTCATTCACATTGTAATCTATTTTCTCAACACCCCAATACCGAAGTTTCAAGATTTCTTCATCAAGAAGATCATTGATAAATTTCATCGCACCTTCTACATCCTCACAGCTCACTGTAATAGAAATACCATCTGCTGCACTAAGCTCTACTCCACGTTTTACATGCCACTGATTTTTAATACTTCTGTCCATTGTAATAGGCAATGGTACATATCCACAACCTTGCTCAGACATTTTTTCAATCGAACCATTAACAGAATATGCAAACTGCCACCACTGATCCACCATACCAAGTACCCTACCGCTGGCAAGCTTTTGTAAATATTCCTGATAATTCTGTGTAAAAAATTCTTGATCCACAATCCCTTTGTTATATTCTTCATTCAGTTTCTTAAAATAACATCTGGCCGTCTCAGAAGTATTGTAATCCAACACTGTCAGAGTCTTTTCATCCACTATACAACTGCCATCATTGGGATAGCCGTCGAGAAACTGTGGCGGATTTTCCAGACAAAAATACCGCCAGTCATCACAGAGCACTGTAAACGGAATGTTTTCCAGTAATTCCCCTGGGTGGAAAGGGTCTTCCATCATAGGATTTTCAGCAGTGTATGCTTCAAGCAGAGCAAAATACTCATCGATTGTTCGTATATCTGGGTAACCTGCCCACTTGAGCACACGTGTCTGTATCCAGAATGCCTCACCTTCATGTAATACTTCTACCGCGTTGCCATGTACAACACCAAATTGAGGAATCCAATAAATATGCCCGTCCGACTGTCTGAACCGATTCCACTTTTCTGCAGGCATAAGATTCTTAATATTAGGATAATCGTCCCAGTACTGATCAATAGGAAGCAGCGCCTCCGCGTCATACAACGCCTCACTACCTGAAATAAAATCTGTATACTCTCCACTTGCAATAAAGCCTGCAATCGCCTCCTCTGAGGACTTTCCCACCAGCCATTGCTCGCGGCAGCGTGCACCGGTTTTCTGCGCAATCAGCTCCATGATCTCATTGTCTTCATCTATCTCATTTCCAGAGACATCAAAAAATGCTGTAAATTCCTTGATGTCTCCACTTTTACTATCATTTGTCATCCTTACTGTCAATAACACAACCCCAACAGCAATGCCTGCCACAATTTTTTTCCTCATTCTGCTGACCTCGCTTCCCACGTTTTCTATAATTTGATTATAATTATTTTACCGCGGTCAGACAAGCATATACCTTTTATTCCTTCACACCACCAATTGTAAGTCCTGTCACAAAATATCTTTGCAAAAACGGATACAGACAGATAATCGGAAGCATGGTAAGAATCGTAGCCGCTGCACGCACAGAAGTCGGTGTCACTGTTCCTGCAGCATTCTTCATCGCCTCTGCGGATGTTCCCTGATTGGAAACAGACGATAACAATTTCATTAACTCATACTGTAACGTAGTCAGATGAGCGCTCATTCGATTGTAGAGCATGGCATCAAACCACGAATTCCACTGTCCTACTGCCACAAAAAGCGCTACTGTAGCATATACAGGTTTACAAAGAGGAGAAATAATTTTTAAAAAGATTGTTATATAACCAGCACCGTCAAGCTGTGCCGACTCCTCAAGGCTGTCTGGAATTCCAGTCATATAAGTTCGTATTACAAGCATATTAAACGCACTGAACATGCCAGGAATAACATATACCCAAAAACTGTTTGTCAGACCAAGACCTTTATATAGTAAAAATGTCGGAATCATACCACCATTTACATACATTGTGATTACCCAGAACAGAGAAAGCTCTTGCTTAAATAAAAAATTCTTTCTGCTCACAATAAAGGCAAGGATTGCGTTTGCCGCCAACGCGAGCAATGTACCTACAACTGTTCTTGCGACTGTAATATATGCTCCCGTAATCAAGTTTTGTTTCTGAAGTACCGTGATATAATTTTTGAGGGTCCATTTTCTCGGCCAGAGATAAATCCCGCCCCGCAGCGCATCTGTACCATCATTGAATGAAATTGCGAGCGTATTCAATACAGGATATAGCGTGATGACCACAAATGCAATCATAAATAAAGTATTACATACAACAAATACTTTATCCCAGGCAGAGGTCTTAATCTTATTACTATTTTTCTTTTCCATATGTGTCTCCTTTCTAGAATAAACGCTCTTCCCCGTTCTTTTTTGCAATTTGGTTCGCAATTATAATCAGGACAATGCTGACAAAGCTCTTAAAGATACCCGCCGCAGTACCGATTGAAAAATCATTTTGACTGATACCCCACTTCAGCACATAGATATCAATTGTTTCTGATACACTCTTTACCAAGCCATTTCCAAGCAGATACTGAATCTCAAATCCTGCATTTAACACATTACCCACATTCATCAGCAAAAGTATCATGATCGTCGGCTTGATACCAGGAAGTGTGACATATCGAATACGCGCCCAGCGCCCAGCGCCATCCATATTTGCCGCTTCATAGAGTGACGGATCGATCGCTGTAATTGCAGACAAATAAATAATCGCATTCCATCCTGTTTCCTTCCACACATTGGCAAAAGCCACAATCGGCCAAAAATACTTTGGATGTGCAAAAAAGTTAAGTGGCTGATCTAGTATATGGAATTTCAGCAACAGTTCATTGATGATACCTGAACTTGACAAGGCGTCATGCAGAATACCTGTAACAATAATCCACGAGAGGAAATGGGGCAAGTACGAAATCGTCTGAACAGTCTTCTTTCCCCCGTTGGATTTCACTTCGTTTAATAAGATAGCAAACACAATAGCCGCAACAAATGTGACAACCAGATTGATCACACCCATCGCAAGTGTATTTCGAATAACTCTAATAAATGTATCATCCGAAAACAACTGCTTGAATTTATCCAATCCTACAAAGGCCGAATGAATCAGTCCATCCTTGGGCTTGTAGTCCTGAAATGCCATCAACCAGCCGCCTAATGGAAGATAACAAAAGATGATACCATATGCCACAATGATAAGTGACCATATGATCAACACTTTCTGTTTCTTAATCTCTTTCCATGTTATGATTCTCTTTTTTTCCTGCGAAGCCATATTTTCACTCCTTTTATAAAGAGCGGACCGTTTGTTACGTCCGCCCTGTCTGATTGCTTATAGATTCGACACTTAGTTGTACTTTGCAGCTTCCTCCATTCTGCGATCAAGCTCTGTCTGCATCTCATCAATAAATGCCTGTGGATTGCATCCATTATAAACTTCCATGTATTCTTCCCATGCACTTTCAAAATCGCTTGCCATGACTACCTTAGGCAAATATTCATGCTTAATCTCACCCATCTTTGTCCATGCCATACCACCCTCTGTAGCTGTTGTCATATTACTGGAATAAGAGTACATTGGATACCATGCTCCAGGCGCCTCGCTTGTACCCAACATATCCACATAAGTCTCAGCTCCATACGCATCAAAACACTTCTTTATATTTTCATTTAAAGCATCATAGAACTCTTTTGGCTGATTTTCCGGTTTCATGGCATTGATACCATCCCTACTTGTACCCATATACTGCGGAAAATAGGAATAAATACATGTGTGAGAAGCCTTGTATGCTGTATCGGAAGACTTCATTCTCATATCTTCTGTGCGGTAAAATTCACCGTCCTCGTTCACACTATAATCCACATCTTTTACTCCCCAGAAACGCAGATCATGAATTTCCTGATCCAATAAGTCATTGACAAACTGTAATGCGCCTTCAACATCCTTGCAGCTTGTTGTGATTGCAAGTCCGCTCGCCACATTCAGCGTTCCACCGGAATTGTGCCACTGATTCTTTATACCTTCCTCAATGGTGATGGGAAGCGGAACGTAATTGCAGCCTTTGAGATCAAGTCCCTGCTGCTTTAATGAATCATTTACGGTATATGCAAAGTCCCACCACTGGTCGATCATGCCCAGCACACGTCCTGTAGAAAGTTTTGAAATATATTCATCATAAGTCTGTGTGAAAGACTCTGGATCAACGATACCTTTCTGGAATTCCTCATTCAGTTTTTGGAAATATCTCTTTGCCGTTGGTGTTGTGTTATAATCAATAATCGTGAGTGTGTTTGGATCTACGATACAGCTTCCGTCATTAGGGTATCCATCAAGAAACTGTGGTGCATTCTCAAGACAGAAATAACGCCAGTCGTCACACAAAATCGTATATGGGATATTGGTTGTACCATCCTCCATCGTAGGATTTGCCTCATTGTAGCTTTCGATCAGGTCAAAATATTGATCCATAGTATGTACTTCGGGATATCCTGCCCACTCAAGCACTCTGGTCTGAATCCAGAACGCCTCATCATTGTGTGTTGTCGCCTTCTCTTCTCCATAAATATTGCCAAACTGCTGTATCCAATAAATATGCCCATCATCCTGCCTGAGTTTGTCCCATTCCTCCTCAGTCAGAAACTCCTTGATATTTGGATACTTGTCAATATAGTCATCCAGAGCCACAAGTGCGCCTGCATCATAGAGCTGCGCAGTGCCATCACCGCCATCAATAAAATCTGGGTACTCGCCGCCTGCAATCAATGTACCAACAGCTTCCTGTGCCGACTGTCCTGTAAGCCATGTCTCCTTAACTTTTACTCCTGTCTTCTCTGCAATCATCTGCTGAATTTCATTGTCATCGTTGATTTCCGTCCCAGGAACTGCAAAAAATGCTGTAAACTCCTTAATGTCCCCTGAATTAGCTGCATTATTGTTATCCTCACTCGAAACTGGTGCATCTGTGCCTGTACCAGTCGATGTCGTATTCGTCTCTCCTCCTCCACATCCAGTGAACATCGCTGACATCATTGTCGCTGTCAACAACACTGATAATACTTTTTTTGTTTTCATAGTATTCCTCCATTCTTGTTAAATTTAGCAAATTTGCTATTTTTATCACCTTTGTATCTGGTAATATAATTCTACTTTATAAATCATTAAAAAAAACCCAATAAAGAATATATAAAAACATAAAAAAGTATAGATTTTAGTCTATACTTTTTTGGTATCCAGCGACTGCTTCCTGAATTTGGAAGGTGTGCAGCCCTTCACTGCTATAAATTTGTTAATAAAGTAATCTGTATTCTTATAACCCACATCCTCTGCAATCTTATATATCTTGTCATCTGTCCGAATAAGTAACTGTGCAGCCTGTTCAATACGATAATTATTTAGATAATCCTTAAAGGACTGATTATATTTTTTGCGGAATACCTGTCCCAGATAGGCATTGTTAATATAGTACTTCTGCCCAAGATCCCGCAATGTCAGGTTGTCCGCGAAATGATCCTTTACCTCCTGTTCGATCAAGGCAAGCACACCTCTTGACACATTCTTCCTAAGCTGCGCCAGATATTCTGCGTACTCACACGCAAATCTCGCCAAATGCACCTTGCTTCCCCGCATCAGACCATCCTCAAAAGAACTCTCGCTGATCAGATGTAGAATTTCCTCCTGATTGACACAGTCATCCTGCTTCGTTGCGACATGAATCAACTGGAACAGTAAATAATTAATATTGAGATTTACAGTTTCCCCTATTGCTCCCATTTTACGCAGTTCCTCATACAGCTTGTCCACCGCCTCATGAATACGCATCTTGTCATTCTGTTCTATACAAGAAATCAAATTGTCAAGTTCCGCCTTGCACAAGAGAATTCCACCACTATTTACCTGAATCTCTTCCTCATAGAAATAAATACTTTTTCGGTCATGAAACGCCTGCAGGGAATTGAGCATGCAGGCCGTACCATAAGATTTTGATATGGATGCGATATCCACAACCTTCTTACCTACCAGCATCACAATCTTACTTTTTAATGCTAAGCTCAGATAATTCAATAGTTTTTCCAGATATTCCTTCTCGGAACAACCGTTTTTTGCCGCCATGTAATCACAATAAATCAGACCGACATCATAGATATTTTCTTCAGAGGAAACATCAAGAATGCAGTGTTCCTCATCCTCCTTTAGAAATTCCCTGCAGCTCTGGTAAAGCTTTCTCTGCCGGGAACGCATCTCCATATCTTCCACTTCCTCTGGATTCAAGGCATCCACCAACTGTATATCAATATAGCGCACTCCACTGGAAAGATACATGTGCTGAAAGACATATTCAAGATTGATATCATCATATTTGCCAAGCAATAGGGAGATTACATTTCTTGCAAGATATGCCCGCTCCATCTTTTTTTTATCCTCCTGCTGTTGAATCTCCGTAGCCGACATGTTGGCGGCTTTTCTGATAATCTCTGTCAGGACTTCTTTCTCGACAGGTTTGAGTACATAATCCATACAAGAATAATGAATCGCCTGCTGTGCGTAGGCAAATTCACTGTATCCGCTGAGTATGACAAAATATGCGTCTGACACCTGTTCCCTTCGTATGGTCTCGAGAAGCTCCAGACCCGTCATCTCCGGCATCTTAATGTCTGCTATGATTAGATCAACCTTGTTCGTCTTTAAATATGTTAATGCTTCTATGCCATTTTGCGCCGTTGCAACAATTTCACACCCCTCCTCCTCCCAGTCAACAAGCAGGGAAAGCCCTTGCACAATAAACGGTTCATCGTCAACAAGCAGTACCTTTAACATGTTCACCAAACCTCTCCAAATTATTTCCGATCATATGGTATCCGAATCTGTACCATTGTTCCAACGCCTTTTTCGCTTTCCAGTGCAAATTTCACCTGATTGTCTGTCACCATTTTCAGGCGCAGACACGCATTGATTATTCCCACTCTTCCTTTCTCCTTAAGCCGATCAATACTTGCATCCCTCATTAGATCAAGAAGCTTTTGATGTTCATTCTCCTCCATACCATTACCAGTGTCTTCCACCTCTATAAACAAATCTTCCTTTTCGATATAGATGCGCACAAAAATCCATCCCTGTGTTGTTTTGTTCTCAATCCCATGGATACAAGCATTCTCCACAAAAGTTACCACTGAGAGTTTGGGAATCTCAATATTAAGACACTTCTTATCCACATCGAGGTCATATGACAGCCTGTCTCCAAAGCGATATTTCTGTAGAACAAGATACGCCTCCACAAACTCCATCTCTCTGCCAATTTCTACAGTATCTGTCGCCCATTCCACATTCTGCCGTTCCATAATAGCAAGCTTCTCCACCATTTTGGCAATTTCGTGTTCACTTCGAAGGATGCAGTGCATCCGTATGGTTTCGAGTGCATTAAAGAGAAAATGGGGATTAATCTGGCTGTGAAGCGCCAAAAGCTCCGCACTCTGTCTCGCGATATCCATCTCCTGCTGCTTAATTCGGTCCTTGTAGACAGTCTGTATCAAATCATTGGTCCGCTCCGCCATCTTGTTATAATTCTGCATGAGTCTGCCGATCTCATCACTACCGCTAATCTCATCAATCTGACTGAGCTTCTCATCCTCCACTTTGTCAAACACTTGGCTTAACTGCTCGATTCTCACTGTAAGAGAACGGTTCAGCTCTTTCATAAATCTCCAAGGAAGAATTGCATTTGTGAGTATCAGCAATGCGATTGACGGCATATTATTCCAGAGTTCCTTAACCACATTCGTCTCCGGTTTCAGAATATAAATCTGCATCTCACTGCTGTATAAACTCATCTCCTTACGCACCCCGACTTTATGTTCCATAGTAAACTGACCAAAATTCTGGTTTACACTACTATGACCATCATTTGCCAACAGTACCCTGTCCCCCTGACAGACATATACCGGAAACTCATATCCCAGCTTTACAAGCCCCCGCACCATATTACTGTAATCAAGTTCTATTTTTAGAAATTTCTCGCACCTGTTCCCACTAAAAAAATCAAGCTGTTTTAAAAATAAAACTTTTCTTTTCGCCTCGACCACTGGACTATTTTCATTATCATAATAAAAATACAGCATCGTATCCCGTCCCGACTCCTTAAAAGTCCGATACCAGTCCGCATTCTCTATCGCAGACAGTTGGGAAAATTCTCCTCCGTTTACAATTGTTGGATTATCCGCATACATTGTAATGATTGAGTTATCCATTCCAGCGCCGCCTTTGAACAGCGTCGTTTTCACAAAATCCTGATATGCTTCAACATACGCGAGAGGTCCTGCATACTCACAATTCAGATATCGCTCAATATACTCATTCATATAAATCTGTTTTGCTGTAGCAGCAGCATACTCAATACTGTTCATCAGACTGTACTGTATAGCACTGGCCTCATTCTCCATGGCGTGCTGTTGTTTTGTGTGTTGATTATTCACCACAATATACAGAACAACACTGTCCGTGACCACCAGAGGCAACAGCACACAACATACATATAATATGGTCAACTTTCTGCCAAGCGCAATATTATCCATATATTGATGAAACTTATATCTCATTTTCTGTCTTCGATCACTCATGTTGTCTTTTTGTGCTGTATTCAAGGAACTATCACCTCCTTTTTATACCTCTTGGATTTTCATAATTCACTGGAATATCGAAATAAGCTGATAATTTTAAAAAGTTATAACTTATTAACAAAGTATATATTAAAAAAAGAAGGTTTCTTTTATTGATAGTTTACACATCGCGAACTCGAAAAGCAATAGCCCGATTTAAAATAAATCATGGCAAGACTTAAATCAAAACCAATATAGATTTTGCAAACTACAATGATCTTCAAGATGCAGAATCGGCAAATCAAATAGCCTTTAACTGCCTATCAACTAATTATTAAATAATCCACATATGCATCCCAAAGTCCATTATCATCCGTAACCTTTAATTCAACTTTTTGGCTACCTATCCCGTGATAAACATTACTGATTGTATATTCAGCAGGGTATTCATCCCCAAAGTAAAATGTTCCTTTGTATTCTCCACCAATAAGCAAATCTATTTTTGCCATATTTGAATTATTGGAACATCCTCTTAGCGTAAAATTGTGATTATTGTATGCAAAATACTGTGTATAATAACAGGCATCGTTATTGGCATACAACCCCACACCATGAAACGGAGAGCTTATTATTCCTGTATAATCTCCTGCGAGTACCATATTCTCACATTGTATTATTTCCTCAAAATTTCCGTTTCCGCCAATATTAATTGTGTTTTCATATACATCTGCCCAGCCACTACTCTGATATCCCTCAACATTCAAGGCCGTTTCATACATTTTTCCCATTGGCATTCCCATATTTTCCCATGCTTTAAAATGCTCAGTCACAGAAATGATACCACTGGTTCTTGGTGATGTACGAACACTCCAATATTGCTTAAACGTGGTATTACCCTGAATAGACGGCTGATCGATACGTATTGTCTCATATACATCATATGTTCCGCCATCTACTGTAATAACGCCTTTGGATTCAGCTCCAGGTGGACGCCATGTCCCCCAGCTTTCTACAATATAATATTCTACAAGTGGTTCTGTACACCATCCGTAAGCACATAAATAGGCATTGCCATCAGGCTGGAAATTGCATCCATAATCAATTGCTATATTTCCAATCTGTTGGTATGTCTTCGTATTATCAAACTTTATGCCCTTTCGGAACAATGCATTGCCAATATTACTCCACTGACAACTGAATGTTCCTCCTCCATTCAAGGTCATACTTGTCTCACCGTAGTCTTTCCATAACTCATAACTATAACCATCCTGTGTTCCGATCTCATTGTCATAAATTGTCTGCGCTGCCTGCACTTTTGCAGATGGCAGTATAAGCTGCGCACACAACATGACAGACAGCAGTATTCCTCTTAGTCTTTTTTTCAAATTCCATTCCCTTTCATTCACTACACCATGCAAACATAACTGGGAAATGGCAGTTATATTTCGCTGCCATGATTCCGCGAAATGTTTTCATACATTATTCGTTACAATATATTGTTTTGATTTATCACCCCTTTTCCAAAATAATCGTTATAGCCTTATTGAGCAACAGTTGTTACTATGTTTTCACCTAATAAGGCTCTTCCAAACACTCCTGGCGATGACCAACCCTGTCCAGATTCATCATACCAGCTTACTGTCCCGATACGCCTGCCTTGTTCACAATCATTTATCTGCAGTTCCAAGCCTATCTCCATACCTGCTTTTGGAGTAATCTCTGTCCATTGATATGCTGCTTCTACAATGTATCCTTCTTCTGTAATTTTTGTAAATGATTTTACATGATCTGCGGTGCAGTTCACCCCGTTAAATGTCTGTTCATTATCATAATTTATTCGATACTGCTTATCATCCTCTTCATAACTATCACTTTTATGATTATTTTCATCAATAAACACTTCAACAGAATCCTGCTCATGTGCCTGTGTCGAACTTTTATCTAACGCTGCATCTGTCACTATAGCCAGTATATACAGATACTCATTATCCCATAATGCCCTCATTGATGTTGATGCTTTAGGACTGCCTGACGTAATTGTGAGCGGAATTATCTCCGCAGATTCCCATACGGCATCCATTTCACCATCTATCTGTACCTCTGTATCTGCCACATTTGCTATCGTAATATAAGGTTTTGTAACAGCTGCAGCAAAATACTTACTACTGCTGTCATGCATCAGCTTGGTATCATTCAATGCATACTTATTATCTGCATCTGTCACCACAACATCTATTGCAATCTCCTGCGCTGATGCAAGCTCTTTTTTTAGTTCAATTTCAACTGTATATCCATTTGCATTCGCATCTGCATCAGTCCGAGATTGTGACACACATGTTGTATTTGCGCCATCACACATGGATTTTTCCCAATCCACATAAACTGATACCCCGTCAGATTTATTACTACTTTTATCAGATACTGATACTTTCAGATACAGTCCATCTTCATCCCATACTGGAATCACTGATGCATCAATACCATTTATAGCATATTCAATACCTTTTGCGTACCTGTTCTCCCCTTCCACTGACTGTACTATCGTAATATTCTGAATATATGGATCCAACCGCTCTGGATCTGTAAACGCATAAAATGCCGGCTTTGCCTTGTAATCATCATCAAAAAGTAATGGAACCTGCCGTTTGCTTCCATCAGAAGCACCACCTACACTGTTTTCCGACTGTAACCACGAATTGCCATCAATGACACCCCATATGGTAATGTTGTTGACATCAATATCATCCATCGCATCAACTTCCTTGAGCACATTATATATCTCTTTATAGCGATATGCCTCTCTTGTATACTCATCTGTAAGCGTGGCCACCGTTCCGTCAAAATTATCACTTGCTTTGATGTCAAGTTCTGTCAGTTGTATTTTCCCGACTATTTTTCCATATGCCACAGCTGCTTCTCTGATCTGACTGACTGTGGGCGAGGACATATTATAATGTGCCTGCATACCCATACCAGAAATTCTGGTAGGAAGTGTTCCGTCTTTCTCATGACTTTTTACCTCCTGCAACAGCTTTAATATCCCTTCAACTTTTGGATTGTTGCATTCGTTGTAATCATTATAGTAAAGCTCCAATTCCTCCGGCGCATATCTGTTCGCATACCGAAAAGCGTTAATAATATACGCTTCGCTTCCATATACTCTCCACCAGCTTGATTTTTCAGTGTCATTTCGATATGTTCCTGTGCTGTCACTGACTGCCTCATTTACAACATCCCAGCCATAAAACATATCCTTATATACACTGTCCTCTCCAAGAAAATGTTCAAGAACAGTCTTGATATACCACTCCTGGCGCACATCCATTTCCTCCGCTGAAACATATGCTTTGTCAATGTCCCAATCCTCATGGAAGAACCATTCTGGAGCCTGTGAATGCCAGATAAGCACATGCCCTCTTACTTTTATCATGTCATCAGAATGCGCATCATTCCATTCCTTTAACTTGTCAAGCATACTTTCTGCTCTGCTGTAATTCAATACTGGGACTTTATAATTTTCTATTACTGTCCCATCTGCTCTTGTCCATGAAATTGTTTCAAATCCTGGTGATGAATTATTGTTATCATGATAGTCAAAGAGCGCATCCATTTTCAGTTCATTGCCAAATGTTACAGCATTGAAATGTTTGTTTACAAGCTGCATTAATGTATCATCTGAAAGTTCCGACTGCACTATAGAAGCGCCCGTATAACAGTCCTCACCAAGTCCTTTCACACTAGAAATACTATCTTTCAGATTTGGAATATCTACTTCTATCTCCTTCTTTTCACTTATACCAGTATTCTCACTTGATATTTCAGATATCCTCAAATCATCAATACAAAATCCATTCTCACCTTCACCTGTAAACCGGATAAGAGTCTGTACATTTTGTACCTGTGACGGAATAATAAATGTACCACTGATCTGCTTCCATTTATCATCAACAAGCACTATTTCTGAGTCAAATGAAACCTCTGCAAAAATCACAGAACTCCAGTCTGCATTCACGCTGGCAATCTGAAGCTCTGCCTTTTCTCCAACTGCCCCGTCTGCAAGTTTTGCCCAATAAGAAAACTCATAAGTCTGCTCTGGCACAATCAGCGATGCAAGACTTTCCGCACATATTTGCGCTGTGCCGATGCCATCTACAGGACTGACAAACATATAATATGCACCATCCCCTGATGTTGATGCATCTGTATTGGCATATGCTTGTTGTTGTATGTTTCCTTTCTGCCAGTCCGCATCTGCCCACCAATAAAGCCCGTTTTCATCTGTTCCCTCAAAGCTGCTATTAAAATCGGACAAAATATTGGTATCAATCTCCCTGGCTGCCTTTACTTCTGATAGAGTTTTATCCTCCAAATTAGTAGTTTCTTCCAGGTTTGCATCCTCTAATGTTTTGCTTGTTTGATTATCCACATTTTTAAAACGGATCCCCTTCATCACCAAAGTGCCACCACATAAGATTATTATTGCTAGCACTACTGGCAGAATCCATTTTTGTCTTTTCTTTTTCATAGAAATCCTCCGTTATTTTCTTACTCTTTTGCCATATAAAGTAATGCATACATCATCTTTTATAAATGTATATACCCATTTTATATAAGGAATCCCATTATTAAAACCCGCCAAACTATATACCATATCCCTATTTTTTATGAAAGTCTTGTTATGTTTGACCATAATTATTCTGTTTTGTTATGAAGAATGTACACTTTCTTATATATAATGAATAGTCAACATCTCAACTCCCCTAACCCCTCACTCATGAGGGGAATTAGGGGTTTCATTTTGTATCGTTTTGGTTCATAATAGAATACGAAGGATGCGCTTGAAATACGAAAAAAAAGCCATCGGCATTCTGGGAAACTAACATGGGCCATCTTCCAGGAAACCGAGAAGGAAGAAGAACGGTTAAAAGAGGAGGGGAAACGCCGCCTGAATATCAGCGGGGTACTGAGGATTTTAGGCGTTTCGAGGAGTGGCTATAACGGATTCTGGAAGCACAGGCCATCAGCAGGTCAGATGAAAAAGGAGGAGCGGATGACACAAATCAAGGCAATATATGAGGAATCGTGCGAAATCTATGGCACGTCCAAAATAGCCGCAAAAATGCGGCAGGGAGGCAACAAAGTAAGTACGCGAACCATGGGAAAGTACATGAAAAAGATCGGGATCCAGGTATGTTACAGGAAACACAAAACCTGCACAATAAGGGGTTATGATTTCAGCAGCGATTTAAAAAACATACTGAACTGGGATTTCCAGCTCCAAAGGCCGGATGTGGTATGGTGTACGGATATCACCTACATATGGACCGTCGAGGATTTTGACCGGAATTGTGGTCTTTTCACCATCTACTTTATATTCTATTGTTCTTGCAATCTTTTTGCCGTCCTCTGTCTATTCAAAAATAATGTTTGTCACTTCTGTTTTATATTAGAAGGTAACGCCTGCTGCCTGAAGATATTTTATCATTGGTAAAATTAAGGATTCATATTAATTATGTTTGGTAAATTTTAAGACACTAAAATCAGGAAGTCCACCGATATGATGAATAAACTGTTAGAAATAAAGTTTCATCTCAAGTGCACTGTAAAAGCAAACATTGTCCGCCAAGATTATCTTTTAGAATATTTTGAGGAAATACTCTCGTAAACTATTCTTTACTATTCCACAGTATTTGTCACTTTAATCAAAATAACAGAAATATTATCTCGTTCTCCTCTCTGTTTGTTTGCCTCTATCAAACTTTTTAACTGATTATTCATAATGTGAGAATTCTCTAAGCGTTTTGCCAAAAGCCATGGCAAACCTTCAAGCGCTGTATGACAGTAGTCGTACAATTCCACTTCTGTCAAATAATGTCGAAATCCATCAGAACAAAGTAAAAAACTATCCCCTGCATAGAGATCCCCTATTGAAAAATCAGGAATTACATTATCTACCATACCAATGCATTGTAACAATACATTTCGGCGTGCATCATTTTGTGCCTGTTCTGGTGTCATGTGTCCCAAAGACACCTCCCGCGCTACATAAGTCTGATCAGAAGTCAATTGCTCCATGCCATTTCCCATCACATAGACCCGACAATCCCCAATATGTGAAATATAATAACGTCCTCCAATCAAAAGCACTGCGGTGAGTGTTGTGCCCATCGCAGCGTTTTTTGTTTTTCGATAATTTCTAATTCTATTATTGCAGTCATTTGCTAGCCAATTCCATACTTGTTCCAATGTTTCCTCTGAAAACCCTCTTGACAATATTTGAGGAAAATCTCTTAAAAACCACCGCTCATAAGCGCGCACTACCGTGGAACTTGCCACTTCGCCTTGTTCCAAACCACCCATTCCATCGCAAATCACTGCAAAGGCAGCTTCTCCATAAATTGTATTGATAACCTTTACAACAAGACTATCTTGATTTACAGCTTTTGTTGTACCGGCATCAGTCTGTGCTGCCACTGTATAATGCCATTCCATGTACCCCTCTCCTAACGTTCCTGCTTCTTACTTACTGACCTCTTACCATTTTTAGTAAAAAATTCAAACACTTCATCCGCAAGCTGTATCAGGCATCCATTTTCCAGTTTTCGATACTCGTCAGCAACAAGCTTTTTCCCATTGACAAAAGAATGATTTAGCGAGTTTTTATCAACAAGATAATAGCCATCTTGTCTTTTCACAATATCTGCATGGTTCCTGCTTACAGTGGGATTATCACTGATACAATAGTCCACATATGCAGCCTCTTTCCCAAGTTTAAATAGGCTGCGATTTATCACGATTTTCTCTCTTGTGCGTTTTCTAATAAGATATGGAAAATTCTCTGTTTTAGGTTTAATGTTGTCTGTTTCATTGTTTTGTGATCTGTCAAGTTCCTCTGTTCTTGTCTCGCTTTCCTTTTCAACAGCTACTTTCTGTACTTCTGTAATCTCGGAATTTATGTTTACGGGTTCCTCAACAGAATCCTCTTTTTGGGTTTGAACCAAATCTTCTTTTTTAGTCTGTACACTATCCGAAGATTCCATAGATTGTATCAGTGTATTGCACAGATCCCTAATTTCCACAAGACATTGTCTGACATCTTTTTGTTCTCCATTTTTTATTGGAATATAAGGAATTACTGCTCTGTCCCCCGCCGTGTTAAGATAAATTTCCATTGGTTCCAACAACAGCCTATCTGCACAGAGCATATATTCGTCCAGCCCTAATGCCGCTGTCAACATACTAGAAAAAAGTTTTAACAACCGCTCTTTTCCCTTTGGTGTATTATTCTGCTGCACAAACTCACATAGATTCTTTCTATCAGTAATGTGTAGCTTTAGCAGTCCATCTTGATAGATAGCCTCAGGTAGTCCCTTGATGCGGTTTCCTGTCATCATTCGAACAGCAAGCTTGTCAATCTGGTCTTCCGCAATATGATAAATCCGATAAGTTTCACCAGATATTATCTCAGTTGTTGGTCTTAGGTCATATCCTATTGTTGATTGTTGATCTTCCTTTTTTTCTGACGGTTCTTTTGTTACTATCTCCTTTTCCTCCGCAGGAGTCTTGCCTGTCTCACACAACTGCATCATTCGTCTATAAATCTGTTCCATACTTTGGTATTTACTAATGTACTGTTCACTGATTTCTTTCTTCTCTGTAAGATACCCTGTCACCATATCTTGTGGAAAACCACCAGATGCAGCCAATTCGTCCCCCAGAAACAGCGCGTCAAAGAATACAGCTTCCGCCCCAATGTCCTTAAACCCTAGATGTTCCCAGTCTGCCGACTCCTTAGCCGTATAGATTTCAAAGCTTTCTCCATGATGTTCTTTTAGAAAAATGATAAGCCGCTCTAAGTATGCCTCATCCTTTTCCAGTATCGCTATTCTGTACATGCTATCAACGCCCTTCTTCCGTAAGAATTAATAAAAGATATGTCCGCCAATTCGAATTCCCTCAAGTCCAGGTATTGGCGTTCTAAAATATACACACTGCCCAACATTTGTCACACCGCGCATTGCCTCGTCAGCAGCCTTATAACAGCTTGCTGTCGCGGAATCATTTGCCAATGCAAGTGCCAGACGACCACTTGCCACTGGAGAAAATTGCTTGTTCTGATAAACAACCCCCACAACAGTATTCGGATAGACCGAGCTGAGAACACGATTGATAACCACAGCGCCTACTGCCACCTGACCAGAATAAGGTTCTCCTCCTGCCTCACAGTAAATAATGTTGGCCATCAGTTTACGGTCACCTTCCTCAAAAGTCACCTCCGATATATCGCGCCATTTTGATTTTGCTGCCAAGCGCGACTTTGCCAATTCCTCCTCATACTGTTTCTGCAGTGCTGCAATATCTTGCTCTTGCTCACTAATCATGGATTCTAGTGCATTGATTGTAGCTTCTGCATCTGCAATCTGATTGGAGTAGCTTGACACATTTGCAGAAGTTCGGCTGACAAGACCTGCGACTCTACTCTTTTCAGTCTCGGCTTCTTCCTTCAACCCATTTAGCGCTACCAGCTCCTCATTAAGTCGTACTTTTGTTTCCTCGACATGCTCTCGCATCTTTTTGAAATCTTCCAACATTTTCCGGTCCTGTGCATGAATGCGGTCTATATAGTCACTCTTATTTAGAAAATCAGAGAAACTCGTCGAAGAAAATAAAATATCCAGATAACTATCGCTTCCTCCACGCTCATACATTGCTTTAATGCGCAATTTCATACCCTCATACTGTTCATCCTGTACTCGAATTGCCTCCTCTAGCTCCGCCTCTGTCTGCTCAATTTCTAATTCCTTCGTCAAAATCTCCGACTCAATCCGTTCCAAATTCGTACTGACCTGTGCAAGGTCATCGTTGAGTGTGCTAAGTTGTCCCAAAAGAGAATTTTTTGTTATTTCCAGAGATTCTTTTCGGTCCTCTGTGTCCTCCTTTGCATCTTGTGTTTTTTCTCTCTCCGCTTTTGCCTTTTGCAGCCGTTCCAGTGTTGTCTCGGCATATATTGTCGTCGACACACTTCCAGCAGATACAACTGCCACAATTGTAGCAAGCAATACTGCTATCGGCCGTTTATATGACACTTTCATGAATTCCCCTTTCCTTTTATGCTAACCTTTATAATTCCGCTTCGCGGAATCCCAAATCTATGTGAAGAAACGTCTGTATATACTTCTCCACAAAACAACCTCTGCTGTGAGTGGCGAAAAGTACCATCGTTTGGATGTATCTTTCACACGAACTCCCATCTGCCCGCTTTAGCGGGCATACAAATCAGGAGGTGTG
>CAJUAE010000037.1:5257-30971 GCA_910583965.1 uncultured Lachnospiraceae bacterium | reverse complement strand
ATGAAAGTATTGATTTTATTTTTTTATCATATTTCAGTATGCGAAGTATGAGTCATTATCTGCACACTCCTTAACTTCCTTGTTTGAATGTTGCATACAGCAAAGCGTTTCATCTTTACACTGCACCGCACTATAAACTTCCTTATTTATAATGTTTCCCGAAATATTTCACAAAAAATATTACTTCGTTTTATACCACCTCCGCAAAAAAGACTTGAAAGCATTTACATCTACAAAAATACTTTAAATTTGCTAACATAAATACTATTCTATTATAGTATATCGGCAGTATTTTTAAAATATTTATCAAATTATATATATTTTTTATACAATTCAATCAATTTTTTTATATATACAATCATTTAGGGAGTTTTTCTTCCACTCACTCTTGCAATCCGCACAGATGTCCGTCAGCTTCTACTGATATTTTTTCTTTGGACAGATGTGAGCAACCTTCATTACATAGTTCCTCTCCATGTTCGTGTACAATCGAGTAGGGAAGGTTTATCTTCCCTCTACTCGCCGCGCGACCCGTGCGCCGCTTGAGCGGCTTATTTCCTTTGCACGGGTCTGTGCACAAAAAAAGCAGGTACTTCACCTGCTTTTTAACACACTTTATTATCTTAACTTCTTACAGCATGTCACTGCCAAAGAACCTGGGCCTATATGACATGACACACTCAGTGATAATGGGTCCATTGCAACAATCGGATAATCTGGAAATTGTGCTTGAACTTCTTCCCGAAAAATTTTTGCTGCCTCCTCATTTTGCGTATGGGCTATTGCCAAATAAATCTGATTGTCATGAGAAATCCCGCCAAAACGCTTTTCAATATCATTCTTAATAGCATTAATCATAATAGATTTTGCCTGATTTATAGTTCTTGCTTTTGCAAAGGCATCCAGTTTTTCCCCTTGTATTTGCAATACTGGTTTTAGGCGCAACAGTGCTCCAAGTGCGGCTGCCGCTGGCGTGATACGTCCACCTTTTTTCAGATAATAGAGCGTATCAATCATAATATAGATGCTAGAATTAAACTTATCTGCTTCTAGGGTATCCTTAATCTCACTGCCACTTTTTCCTTCTTTCATGAGTGCAATCGCATCAAATGTAGATTGCTTTTGTGTGACAGAAATCCGTTGATTGTTTACCACATGAACTTTTCCATCATAGTCTTGTGCCAACATTATAGCAGTCTGGCAAGAACCACTCAAGCCACTCGACATAGGAATATGCACTACTTCATCATTCTCCTTTAAAAGTTCGTCCCAAAGCCCTAGAATCGCCTCTGGAGACGGTTGCGAAGTAGAAATATCTGCATTCTGAGCAAGCTTCTGATAAAATTCATTCTGGCTAAGCGTGATTTCCTCATAGTAAGTCTCCCCATCAATCATAAAAGGCATTGGCAATACATGGATTCCAAGCTCTTTTGCCTGACTTTGTGTGATACCACTATTACTATCTGTAACAATTGCTATTTTCGACATATCATCCTATCTCCCTGTTATTATAAAATAGTTTTCCCTGTATATTACTTTTCATACAAGCTCTAAGGAACATAAAATTCCTGTCAAATATTAATAAACTCAACATTAGAAGCAACATTTGTCTCATAGTGCTTCCAAAATTCCTGATATTCTTCCGAATACTTTTCCTGGTGGATATAGGCATCATACAGCATAGCAGAACAACTTTGTGCTTCCTGAAGGATTTTAGCGTCCTGATAAATATCACCAAGACGAAATTCAAATTGACCACTCTGTCGAATACCAAATAAATCTCCTGGCCCTCTCAGCCTCATGTCTTCTGAGGAGATAAAAAATCCATCATTGGAACGATTTAATACCTGCAATCGCTCCATCGTATCATTCTGACTTGAACTAGAAATAAATATACAATAAGATTGGTCTTTGCCACGTCCAACACGCCCCCGAAGTTGATGTAACTGCGCAAGGCCAAAACGTTCTGCATTTTCCACCAACATCACCGTGGCATTTGGCACATTGATACCAACCTCAATAACCGTAGTAGAAACTAGCACATCAATATGATGCGCTGCAAATTCCTCCATAATAAAATTTTTTGCTTTTGAGTTCATCTGACCATGAAGATATTCCACACGCATCGTTTCTGGCAACGCTTTCTTTAATTTTTCTGTGTATTCTATCACATTTTCCAGAACTGGCATATCCCCCATAATCTCATCATTTGCCTCAACCATCGGGCAAATCACATATGCTTGTTTGCCGCTTGCCACTTCTTTTGCAATAAATTCATATGCTTTTTGTCGGTAATCTGTATTGACCACACAATTCTTAATTGGAAGCCTATTTGCTGGAAGCTCGTCCATCACCGAAATATCCAAATCTCCATATAAAATAAGAGCAAGTGTTCTAGGAATAGGGGTTGCACTCATAACTAAAATATGGGGCTGCATTCCTTTTAATGCCAGTGTCTCGCGCTGTTTCACACCAAAGCGATGCTGTTCATCTGTGATTACCAGACGAAGGTCATGAAAATCCACATCGTCTTGCAATAACGCCTGTGTCCCAATAATCACATTGCCAGTGCCAAGAACGATGTTCTCTTTGGCTCTGCGCTTCTCTCTTGCTGTCAGTGAACCTGTCAAAAGCACTGGTTTTAATGGCAACTGATAATTTTGTACCAATTCCAAAATAGACGCATAATGCTGCTTGGCAAGTACTTCTGTCGGTGCCATAAATGCAGCCTGATGTTGATTCATCACGCACATAAGTATTGCCAAAACTGCCACAATCGTTTTTCCAGAACCTACATCACCCTGAACCAGCCGATTCATTAGGCGAGTCGAACACATATCTTGTTCAATTTGTCGCCAAACCTGCTTTTGCGCTCTTGTAAGTTCATAGGGAAGCTTGCAAATTAAATCCTGACAAGCTTCAACGCATGTCATTGGCGCATCATTGATTTCCTGTGCTGTCAAATCCTTCAAAAACATAACAGATACAATAAAGAACAAAAATTCTTCAAACACAAGACGTTTTCTGGCAGCAGTCAGCACTTTATAATTTTCTGGAAAATGGATTCCTGTCACAGCGGTCTTCAAGTCAGGCAATTCATATCTTTGACGCACAGACACAGGCAAATAATCCTGTCCCCAATCTAGACAATCCACTGCCAGATGCATTGTTTTTGTAATGGCGGCGATCGTAAGTCCTTTCGTTGTTGAATAAACTGGGGTGAGCCGATGCACATTTTGCGCAAATTCCTGAGGACTTACAATCTTTGGCTGATCAAATGCAATTCGGTTGTTCTTTAATACAATGCGGCCTCGAAAAATATATTGTTTTCCGACCTGCAGACTATTTTTTATATAAGGCATATTAAAATAAATAATATCGCATGCACCACTGTCATCTTTAATTCGCACTGTAGTGATGGACATATTTTTCCTTATATGTACAGTCTGGGGAGCGTTGATAACCATGGCACGCACTGCATATACCTGATTCACTTTTAACTCCCCTATCTTCACAATATCACGCCACTCCTCATAATCTCTAGGATAATGTTTTATTAGATCATCAATCGTAAAGATATTTAGCTTATGATACAGTGTTGCTGTCTTATCACCGATGCCTTTTAATTCTGTGATCGAATCATTCAAATGCATCATAACGTCACTCCGCAGAGACAATATAAGAATAAATCGGCTGACCTCCAAACTGAAGTTCTACATCACAGCTTCCAAACTCTGCCCGAACCATATCGGCAAGTTTCTGAGCTTGATCTTCCTGAATGATATCACCATAGTAAATGCTTATCAGTTCATATTCATCTGACATCATTTTCTGAATCATATGAAATGCTACGTCTTGCAAATCTGTACCAACTGACAAAATTCCCTTATCGCCAATTCCCATAAAGTCACCCTGATGAATTTCTTTGTCATCAATCATGGTATCGCGCACCGCATATGTTACCTGGCCAGTTGCAACATGCTGTACTTCTTCTTTCATGACGGCCTCATTTTCCTCCACAGAAATATCTGGCACATAATTAATGATTGCTGTGATACCTTGTGGTACTGTCTTTGTCGGTATCACAATAATATTTTTGTCACTTGTCAACTGTTTTGCTTGGTTTGCCGCAAGAATAATGTTTTTATTGTTGGGAAAAATGAAAATATTATCCGCGTCAAGCTTTTCAATTGCGTTGAGCATATCTTCTGTGCTGGGATTCATCGTCTGACCACCTTCAATAATAGAATCAACGCCCAATGATCGGAAAATCTCATTCATTCCCTCCCCAATCGAAACTGCTATAAATCCTGTCTCCTTATGTCCAACTGCTGTATTATCCTCTGAAATTGGTACATTCTTTTCTGGAATCACTGTGCTCTGCATCTGCTTTTCCATCATATCAGAAACTTTTTCATCTCGCTCAAGACGCATATTTTCAATAATAATTGTTGTGAGTGAACCATACCGCAATGCCTTCTGCATCGCAAGTCCAGGATCATTTGTATGCACATGTACCTTGACAATCTCATCATCTGCCACAACCACTATAGAATCGCCAATTGAAGATAGATACTCCTTAAAATCCATCTCCTGCTTAATGTTAAACGGTTTACTTAGCATAATCAAAAACTGCGTGCAGTAACAAAACTTAATCTCCGCATTTGCCTGCGCCTCAATCGTAGATGGCATTTCACTTTGAGATGTTCCTTTTATGCCAGATTCTGATTTTCCAGAGATATCCAGAGATAAGTCTATCTCCTTACCCAGAAACGCATCATAAGCCCCTTTTAAAACTTCTACCAATCCCTGTCCGCCAGAGTCAACAACACCAGCTTGTTTTAGCACAGGAAGCATTTCTGGTGTTCGTGCGAGCACTGCATCTGCCTCTTTAATGATTTCACCAATAAATATCTCCAAATCCTTCTCGCCAGCCATTGCGAGGTCATTTGCACGCTTCGCTGCACCTTTTGCAACTGTTAGAATTGTTCCTTCCTTTGGTTTCATAACCGCCTTGTATGCTGTCTCAACTGCTTTCTCACAAGCGGATGCAAGAATCGCTACATTGATCTCATCATACTCTCGAATAACTTTTGTAAACCCTCTAAAAAGTTGTGACAATATGACACCGGAGTTTCCACGTGCGCCTCTTAAAGAACCTGACGAAATTGCCTTTGCCAGAGAAACCATATCTGGTTCTGCGATAGCTGCTACCTCCCTAGCAGCAGACATGATTGTCATCGACATATTAGTACCAGTATCGCCATCTGGAACTGGAAAAACATTCAATTCATTAATCCACTCTTTTTTATAGTCCAGATTTTTGGCTCCGGCAAGAAACATCTTTGATAACATTTTCGCATCGATTACATTTAATCCCACTTCAGAAATCCTCCTTAATCAATCACTCGAACGCCCTCAACAAAGATGTTGATGTTTTCGATTTCGAGACCTGTGAAATTTTCAACCTTGTACTTTACATTGTTAATTAGATTGTCACATACAGTAATAATACTCACACCATAAGCAACAATAACGTGAAAGTTAAGAAGCAATTTATTATTGACAATATTTACTGATATTCCATGCGTAATGCTTTCCTTCATCAAAAGCTTTACTAATCCATCCTTTACATTTACTGAAGCCATGCCAACAATTCCAAAACACTCTACTGCGACACTTCCCGCATATTGGGCAATCACTTCAGGATCAATATAGATATTCCCCATATGGGTATTCATAGATCCTTTCATAGAAATCCTCCTTCTATTATTTTATCATTCCATAATCAAATAGGATATTCTCCCTACTTGCCGCGCAACTGCGCACAAAATAAAAAACATTAATGTTATTATTATAACCGTTTTTTGGAAAAAAAGAAACATATATTTTTATAGATTTCAATGTTTACAAAAAAATTACATTTTTTATCAAAAAGAACTTGCCAAAAACCTATTTTTTTGATAAGATACAAATGTTGTGAGTCGAATGACTTAGTTTAGTCGAGGAGGTGCTAACGATGGCAAAATGTGATATTTGTGGCAAAGGCGTTCATTTCGGTAATAACGTAAGCCATTCTCATAGAAGATCCAATGCGATTTGGAATTCCAATGTAAAGAGTGTAAAATGCAAAATAAATGGAGCTGCTAAGAGAATGCATGTATGTACAAGATGTCTGCGTTCTGGAGCTATTGAAAGAGCATAATTAAAATCATAGTTATATTATCAAATAGGGGGAAGATAAATCTTCCCTCTATTTTTGTGTAAAATGTAGGCTGCCATTGTATAAGTTCTCTCCGCGCCCATGTACAATCGAGTAAGGAAGAATCCTTCCTCTACTCGCGTTGGACACCTTTCAGCTTTTGATGACAAATTTCACTTGGGTGCCGGTGTATATAAAAAGAGTTGGTACTAGTTAACTTTCATAGTACCGACTCTTTAAATTTTCATATTCTGTTTGAATTAAAAGCAACGTTTTTGTATCACCACACTTGTTATCAGGGTGAAAAATCTTCAATAATTCCTTATAGCGTTTACGCAAAGCCATATCATTGTCAACTCCTCGAAAGAAGCTTGTACTCTCATAAGCACCTGACTCATATTGTGCATGTGTTGACTTAGAACCAGACATTCTCTGACGCCGGTATTTATTCTTTTCATGTTCAAAGTTTAAACGTTCACACTCTAACGCCTTCCGGTCAATCGCTAGTTGTTGATAGGCGTCCTCGATAATCTTCTGTTTCTTTGCAATAAAAATTTCATTGTCATCATATCGCTTTTGAATCGTCCTCTCACGCATGTCCAAAATATTTTTATCTCGCTCAAGTTTTCGTCTTAAATCTTGTAATTCGCGACTAAGCTCATGCAGCTCATCTCTTTTTGACTGAATTCTGACCTGCTCCTGAAACATCCAAGCTTTCATCTTCTTGATATCATCTGGATCTTCAGCCGCCATAAGCGCCTCATCAAAATCCAACATATTTACTACTCCCTTTTCAATCCAAATTCGTGTTTTATTCACTTACCTACAATCAAATAGATAATACCCCAAAATAATAAAAAATGCAATCAAAATTAACCCAATCCATGTACTACCAATAACAAGCATAAAAAGCATGCCGATTGCAATCCAAAACAAGGTATAACCTATTAATTTACACATCATGGTGCACCTCGGCACATCTTTCTTTATTATATGCACCGCGCGCCTAATTTATTTCCTACAATCCCTTAGATCCTTATTCCTCATAATCATACTCTGGAAACGCTGTGTTGATCACATCATCATCACTTGGCATTTCTTCCTTTTTTGTGGTAAAACGATCGATCAAATCTGGAACCATGTCAATGATCTTTGTCACTGTATCTTGATTTTTAATATTGACAAGTCTTACCTGTCCATTTTTAACCACAAGAACTGCACTTGGAGACATTTTCCCTGTCATTCCGCCTGCGCCACCACTTTTCTTCTCTTGGGAAGAAGCACCTGCTCCAACACCAAACGTCACATCAACCAATGGAATGATCGTTGTATCTCCTGCCTGTGTCGGCTCACCGACCACGGTTTTGGAAGAGAGAAAACTCTCCATTCCTTGCATCATGGAATTTACTACTTCATTAAAACTGTTATCAGACATTCTATACCTCCAAAATCAATTAATCCATTAGGCTTCCTCGCGCTTTAATTGTTTAAGCAGCCCCTTAATATCTCTATTAAAGAACAGAACACAAGCCGTCCGAACAAACACAAACACACTGATACGTCCCCGAAAAGAAAAATCTCCCTCCATAACCACCTTGTCAAACTCTGGCTGTATATCTATACTTCCCAGATGAATTGGATAGAGCATTCCCCAGACCGCAAGCACTTCTCCCATCACTGCGGGATCATCAAACCCCAAATGCAAATTTACCTGAAAATTGCGTGGGGATAGTTTGCGTAAAACATATACAAGTTGTTGTTGGCATGTCGCCAATGCCCGTTTTGTGCTCTCAAGTCGCAGCACCTCAAGATAATATTTTATGTTATCCTTTATCTTAACTATTGTATCACAAACTTTGTTGAATGTGAACTTTATATTTTTTAAAAATTTTACAAAATTAATAAAAAATTGCTTAATTTTTTGCAGAATATTTTGTTTTTCCGCTGGTACATCAAACTCTGGAGTCTCGATATTCATCTCAATATCCAAATATACTTCTGTGTCCAACACTTCTTTCTCATCCACAATAAATTGTTCGGGAACTTCATCTTGTGCTGCCGCCTGAATTTCATTGTTGTGCTCTAATTTAGTTTTTGTTGATTCTTGCTTTTTATGCTTCCTTTTTCTTAGATTATCATAAATAGTAATACCAAAAATTTTTAGATAAACATGAAATTCCTGTTCTTGTCCTTTCTGAAACACACCCCATACTGACACGATATGCAAAAACCAGGAAAAATTCAGTTTTGCAGAAAATGTACTGTCATAATATCCGCCTTTTCCACAATAACGCACTGGCACAAACAAAACCAGCAACAATATAAAAACAATAAGTCCAAGAATAACAAGAAATGCAATTCCTACTATCTTTAGCACAGTCAAAAGTATCGATGCCATAAACTCCCCTTAATGATTAAAAAGTAATTTTACATTGTATGTTCCATTTTCTTGATAGACATCTTTAACCATATCTATCACCAAATCTACTGCTCCGCTATATCCAGTGGCAATACCAACAATATAGGGAGCATTTGCTTTTTTCTTATAGTATTTCTGTTTCAGTATACCACTGTGATAAATTTCCAGTAAATCCTTGTTTTTTGCAAGTGCAATAATATACACACAAGGTTGTGGTCTCCCTGTTCGCAACTTCCACATTACCTTCCCGCGTTTTTTATCCAATGATGGGCTAACATACAATTTTTTACTAAAACGCACCATTTTTTTTGCTCCTATATTTTAAAATAGACTCTCAAAGTTTGCTAATCCAATAGAATTATTCTATCATATCCTCCAAGATTTTACAAATCAAAAAAAGGTCAGAACTGACCTTCTTTTTGGTTGTTTTAACGAGGTTTTATCCATTGTTTGTTCTTCCGAAGATCCAGATACTCTTGATACGCCTGCTCTAAAATCTGTTTTTCATTAGAAAATTTTAGCAGGTGATATGCCTCATGATATTTGTAATACCCCGAATCAACAAAAAATTCTTCCCGTTGTGGTTTACTGTAATAATTATCCGCCATCATTAGATACCAATGGACTTCCTTCTCCACAATATCCTGAGGCACATTAAAGGTGTATTCACTTTTTCCAATATATTTCATGACAGTAGCCTTCACACCGGACTCCTCAAACACTTCGCGCAGAGCAGTCTCAACATGTTTTTCACCCATCTCGACAGTTCCTTTTGGCAAAACCCATCCCTCATACCTGTTTTTGAAATTCTTGTACAAAAGTAAAATTTTCCCCCTGAAAATGACTACACCGCCACAGCTTGTAGCTTGTATCATGTTTTTCCTCCTGTAGGGTACCTATACTAAAAATCTTTCATGCCGTCCATAATACTTATAATCTGACTTGTCTCATAAGGCTTTGTCACAAAATCCGCAGCACCCAGCTTAATTGCATCCAACATTTTATTTTTTTGTCCAGAAGCTGTCACCATAATAATTTTGGCATCTTCATCATACTCTTTAATCTTGACAAGAGTTTCCAATCCATCCATTACAGGCATAGTAATATCAAGTGTCACAAAGTCTGGATTCAGCTCACAATACTTTTCATATCCTTCCTGTCCATTCTCCGCTTCATCAACCACTTCATAGCCATTTTCAACAAGGATATGTCGAAGCATATACCTGGATGTTTTAGAATCATCTACTATTAAAACAGTACTCATATTTAACTCTCCTTATCCTCTAAAAATTTCAATCTGTATATTCTTATTCATATACTTCTAAAACTGCCTTAAAATAATATCCATTGGCATGAACAGGAATAATATATAACTTCTCATTGCTAACAAAAGGTCCTTCTACAGAATATTCCGGTGAATTCATATCAATCGAAAAATCATCATAACTTAAATTTGTAGCAAACAACCCATTCACACAATTAATAAATTCTCCCACATTATCCAATGCATCTTCATCTACTGTAGTATAAGTATCTTCTGTAAAGTAGTTGGCAATGGCAAGTAAACCATCATCAGGCGCACTTATGTAAACTTTCATATGCATATCACCCACTATCATTTGGCACGCATATTTTTCAAGCTGTAACGAACTTGCTGTGTATGCCTTCTCCAGATACATATCACTGTCTATCAATCGACGAACTGTCTGAACAAATGTGAGGATATACTCTTTAAGACGCTTGGACTTTAATGGAACGAATGCATCGACACATTGTTCTAGATCATCATGAATTAATGCATTCATCACAGTATCGCTGTACCCTCCAAGTTGTTGCAATTCATTCAGACATGGGTTAATCTGATCTAAACTAAGCATTTCTTTATCCAACAGACTTTGCATAAACTTCATAAACGTATTAGACTGATAGGACAGTATCTCATCCAATTTATCGTCTGTAATATATCCGGCCTCCACAGCAGTCTCGCCAAAACGTTCGTTATTTTTATCTATTCGTTCCAGAAGCTCTCGTGTAGCTGCAGCTGTGAGCACTTTATTGATTACTGCCACGGTCTCCACCTCAGCCTTAAACTCTTTTTGGACAGGAAGCAATTCATCAAGCTGTTCCTGTGTTATCATTTGTTTGTTTACCAAATAGTTTCCAAATAAACGGTTGATCATTTTTCGACTCCCTTCTATTAATACTCAATTTGTCGTTGCACAAATTATACCTATATTCTAATATACACCTTTTTACAAAAAATTACAAAGAATTATTTGAATTTTTATTAAAAACTGTAACAATTCAACCTTGGATTTCCTGTTACAAGCATTAAACCATACATAATCGCTTCGCACTGACTTGATACATCCACTCACTACACTATTTCATGAACCTTGTAGCAAATATAAAGTTCTGTGTTAAACGATAACGAACAAATCAGAAACTATTTATTATTTCTCTTTGTAGTATTGTTCCAGAATCCTTCTCGCCACAGGAACAGCATACTCTCCACCAGAACCGGCACCTTCCATAATAACTGTAATCTGAAGTGGTTGCTCGGTATTGTAAGTATACCCTGTAAACCATGCATGGGAATCAGACTCCTTATTATATTCCGCAGAGCCCGTCTTTCCCGCCGCACCAAACAGTTGACTTTCAAGACGTATCCCCGTCCCCTCAGCGACAACTGCGGTCATCATCTCCTGCAACGCTGCCGCTTCCTGCTGGGTAATCTGCTGCCCCAATGATTTGGGCGTATACTGTTTAATCACATTTCCATCTGGAGTTTCAATATGGTCTATCATATATGGCATCATCATTTCCCCATTGTTTGCAATTGTTGCAGTGACCATAGCCATCAAAAGCGGTGTAATCTGTGATGTTCCTTGGCCAATGGCTGTCTGCAACATCATATTATCATTCTGTGTAATCTTATCGGAGATACTACTGCTTTTTGTAAGAAAATCTACTGGAAGATCTCGATTAAAATATAAGCTGTATAACGTCTTCTCAAATTTTTTCCTGTTAATTTCCAAACCAATACTTGCAAAAGCAGAATTACAAGACTTTGCAAACGCCGTTTTTAAATCAATTGTCCCATGACTCGTATTATGGAAACAGCGAATGGTATAATCACCTTTTGTAAACTTTCCTGTACACTGAAACTGATACTCTTTATAAGAGTTAGGGTTTTCTCGAATATACTCCAAAACTGTAAGAATCTTAAATGTTGACCCTGGCGGATACATACCTTGCGTGACTCTATTTAATAATACAGAGCTTGTTGCATCCTCAATAATATCATCCCAAATCTCTTGAATCGTATTGGGATCAAAATCTGGTTTGGATACCATTGCAAGAATTTTTCCTGTTGCTGGTTCTGTAATAACCACTGCCCCATCATACAATCCCAAAGCTTCATACGCAATTTTCTGCAACTTTGCATCAAATGTAGTAATAACAGTATTTCCCATATGTTTTTCGCCTGCCAAGTCATTCTGAAGTTTATCGTTGAGTGAGACATTGGAAGATACTAGAAACATATTCGCACTTTGTTCTATACCCATTCGTCCATTCGACGCATATCCTATTGCATGTGCAAAAATCTTATCAAAAGGATAACGACGTTCATCTGTATCAATATCTGTCGTCGCCAACACTTCCCCATCCGCAGATAAAATATCTCCGCGTATTGTCTGTGCCGCCAAAAGATCCTGCCGTTTTGTATTGTAAACGTTATTGATAACCTGTGGGCTATCAAAATGTACATAATGAATCAGATAACCGCTAATCGCCACAAAAAGTCCTGCAAAAACTCCTGCTACAAGATTCATATAAAGTTTTTGGAACCGTAAAGCCTCCCCACTATCTGTATCGCTAGCACCTTCCACATCACCATATTTCTGCGCATCATACAACGCTTGATTGATATATAGTCCTTGTATTACAGAAAACATCATCAATGTCGCCAACACAGAACTTCCACCATAACTAATCAATGGCAAAGTCACACCTGTAAGTGGTATAAATTTACTATTTCCGCCAATTGTAAGAAATAATTGCACGATATAAATTAACCCAAGCCCATACACCATATACTTTGCAAAAACCATGCGACAAGAATGTGCAATACGAACAATCTCCAAAAACAAGTTAACACAAACCGCAATTAAACAAATACCAAAGATAACACCTAATTCCTCACAGATAGCTGAAAAAATAAAATCCTGTTCCACATAAGGAATTGAGCTAGGAGTCCCCGCATCAATTCCCATACCAAACCAACCACCAGTTCCAATGCCAAACAAAGATTGTGCGATCTGGTAACCAGTGGCATTGATGTCTGTCCATGGGTTTAACCATGCTGCAACGCGCACGCGCACATGAGAAAACATTAAATAAGATATATATGCGGCAGCAGCTCCTCCCAGAAATCCTGCTATCAAATATTTTAATTTATGTGTGGACACATACAATAATACAATATAAGTGATAAAATAAATTAAAGCACCACCCAGATCTTTCGACGCTGTCAGAATTAAAACATGGATTGCTGCCAATATAGCAGAAAGTAAAATATGACCAAAATGTTTTGCTCTTGATAAGATTGATGCGATAAACAGTACATAGATAATCTTGACAAACTCCGACGGCTGAAACGATAATCCCAAAATAGAAAACGATAACTTAGAACCATTTGTTATGCTTCCTCTAATTAATACAATCCCCAATATCACAATACCAACCGCTGCAAAAAGTAGTTCAAACCAAAAATCAAAACGCTTTATCATCGAAAAATACTTCATAAAAGCCGGAATAATTAGCGCTATCACAAGAGACACTGACACAATTGTAAGCTGCCGGATAGAGCGTGTGAGCGATAACCGTGTTAAAATCACAAAACTAACAGACAAAAAGAGTGCTATATGATTCTGTATCAATCTATCTGCCTTTGGATAAATCACGCGCATCAAAACCAGAAACGCAAACACAATAATTATCTGAAATAGCGGCAAGAAAAGATATGTAAAATCTTTTCTTGAGGAAAGCAAGACAAGACTCCCTATTGTATGATTGATAAAAATCATAATGTATTGCAGAACAAAAACAAAGCCCTTGCGTTCCCTATCATCACGCCAGAGGATAATATAACTGGTAACTGTATACAGCACCACATTTACAGCTATGATATATTTTGATAATTCGATCACTGCTCTCAGCATTTTATTCTACTCCACGTTTATAATGTCCATTTGTAAATTCCTCGAACGGGAATTTTGCAATTTTATCTGTGTTCGGAGAAGTCATTTGACCTAGATAATATTCAATTACTGCTTTTGTTTGTCGCTTATCTTCAATTGAAAAATCAAGCCGCAATACTTGGTAATTTTTTTGAAGAATCTGTGTAAGCTGTTTATGGAGGGACAATGGAACCGTATTATAAAGAATATTGTAACAATGTATACAATTTTGCACGATTGTAATATCATTCTGATAACGGTCCATCAAATGATATCTATTATCTGTATCTGTGTTATTCTTTATACAATGTTCCAAGGTTTTCTTTACACAATTTGCAGAAAACATCAATGGCAAAAAACCATACAAAACAATTCCAACATTGCTACTTGCAGTAAGTTTCTCCAGCTCTTTCCGATTCAATTCTAAAGGAAGTGTAACTTGTGCGCACTGTTTCGACAAAAATTCAAGCGCAGTATTGTTCCACACATACAAAGTATAGTCAGCATAAACCGCTCCCATATACTCTATTGTGTCAAGCCATTCAAGCTCCTCAAAATTTCTAACCATCACACCACAAAACTGACCGCTTGCAATCAACGCTTTATATATTGTTCTATAAGAATAAGACCGCTTGCGAAATAGATAAGGCAAGACAAGAACATATTCTTTTTCAGGCAGAAAATAATTTTTAGGCAGCGTTTCTTTTAATAACAAGTCCGCATCCACATAAATTCTGCGTATCCCACAAAAACTATTTGCTACCAAAAGTTGTTCTGTTGTCGCAACAAGCACACATAAAAGATTTGTCTCTTGTTTAGAAACATTAGCACTGCGACGTAATGCTTCTGGACGATACTGTCCCTTATTTGTCGATTTTAATCTATCACAACACTGTCTCTCCAATTCAGAACACGCCGCTCGTCGAAGTTCATTAAGTGCCTTAACTGGTAAGAACGATTCCTTGTCTATATCAATTGTAAATTTCGTAAGCGCAAAAGAAGTATCCCCCAATTTACTAAATTTCTGTAAAATATCTTCTTCTGTAAGGGGTCTGTTAAGTGCAGGACTAACCAAATCCCCCTTTACTAGCACAGATGTCTCTCCTTGTGAGAATGTCAATTCTGCAGGTTCTCCCACGTGAATTTTTGCACTTCCAGTGATTGGCAACAGAATATTCTGGGAAAGATATTTTTCTCGAACAGTATCAATAACATCCTGTGCACTGCCAGAATAACCGGGTTCCTTTAATGTAATCATAGATTTATCGTTGTGTTTGTGATAATATCCATCGCAAGTGTCTGAGCGTATATACAATCCTCGTAGACTCTGCTCATCTTTTGTAGATACCTTGTAAGGTTTATTTGGATTTTCCAGATACAAGTCCAAATATTTTCTATAGATGGCTGTTACCCCAGCAACATATTCTGGACTTTTCATGCGTCCTTCAATCTTAAAAGAATCCACTCCTGCCTGTATTAATTCAGGCAGCATTGGCAACGTATACAGATCCTTTAAGCTAAGCGGATACTGTTTCTTTCCCCTATTGTCTGTATAGGGCAAACGGCATGGTCCTGCACACCGTCCACGATTTCCACTCCTGCTCCCTAAAATCGAGCTAAAGAGGCACTGACCAGAGTAAGCATAACACATTGCGCCATGCACAAAACATTCCACTTCCAAACCTGTCTTTTCTTTGATATCGCGGATTTCATCAAGAGAAAGTTCCCTTGCTGGCACAACACGGCATACTCCAAGCTTTTTCAGATATGCAGCGCCATAAATTCCAGTGATGGTCATCTGCGTACTTGCATGCAATTCCAATTTAGGAAAATTTTCACGGAGACATTGCAACACCCCCATATCCTGAATAATAACACCATCCAGACCAGACGCATACAATGGTTGTATATATGGGATAAGATTAGCAAACTCCTGTTCTTTTACTAATGTATTAACTGTCAGATAAATCTTTCTGCCAAACAAATGAGCAATTCGCAAAGCTTTCTGAAGTTCCTCCACTGTAAAATTACTCGCATAAGCACGCGCACCATACTGCCCACCGGCAAGATACACTGCGTCAGCACCAGCGTTCACCGCTGCTCTAAAACAAACAAAGTCACCTGCTGGTGCCAACAGTTCCACTTTTTTAATACTCATAATCTCATCCTTTTTCAAACAATTGTCATGCAGTCCGAAATAAACAATACATTGCAGATGTCGCATGATGCTCATTTTCTTATTAAATATGAGCAATCAGACCATACTATATTGCCCGATTGCTCAATCTTATTTTTTGTATTCTTTAAGCTCTGTCTCAAGGCGAATGATCTGTTTGGAATTTTCATTTAACGTTTCATTTGCTTCTTTCAGAGCCTTTGACACATTGTCAAGTTTAATCTGTGTAGCAATTAATTCATGCTTCAGATCATAGAGCTCATTATCTTTTGCCTTTAAATCTTGTTCTAAAAGGTCAATCTGTTTCTTTGCCTTAAAATAATCATCAGCAATATTTAATTGAACAAGCATATTCTGCTTTTCAACAGATTGTCTTTTATAACTGTCCAGCTTCGCGTACTCATTCACTTTATTGTTAATATAAGATGCAACCTTCTGTAAATACTCGACGCTTTCATTACCACTAACCGTCAGTACCTTTCCCCCGATAATAACCTCTGTATCTGTTCTGGCAGACATAATCTTGCCTCCTTCTTTTATCTGTTTGAACTACCCATTGACTTTAAATAATGGGCTTTCTGCTTCATCGCCCTCGTAACCAAACTCGTTTGGTTTACCACTCCTTAAAAAATTTCTGATATGCACAATCGTGTTATAAACTGTATTCGTCAATGCAAATCTATCCATCTTTTTGAGGCATTCATATTTTTCTTTAATATTCTGATGCAGAAATTATTATAGTTTATTCTACTAACAGGCTTTTTTCTCTTTCAAGATAAAAAACACCCTTAAAAAACTATTCTGAAATAATCTGGTGTAATATAAATGTTTCTCTGTAAAGAAGAAAATCGCAAGCGCAGCAAACTACGTCAAGATTTTCTGATGAAACAGATGCGCATTTAGAATTGACAAATTATTTGTTAACAGTTCCTAACTATGATTATAAATTATATCAGATTATTCCGGCATTTCAAGTCCAAAATGACGATATGTAAGCTCTGATACTATTCTTCCGCGTGGTGTGCGTGTTATAAAACCATTTTTTATGAGATATGGTTCATACACATCTTCGATAGTGCCACTGTCCTCTCCAATTGCAGCAGATAATGTATCCAATCCAACTGGTCCGCCATTAAATCGGTCAATCATTGTCATCAAAATTAATCTGTCTGTTTGGTCCAATCCAAGTTTATCGACATCCAACATATCAAGTGCTGTATTTGCAGCCTGCAATGTTATTCGACCATCATATTTTACCTGTGCAAAATCTCTGACTCTGCGCAACATACGATTCGCAAGACGTGGTGTGCCACGGCTTCTCCTTGCCAACTCCAACGCGCCCTGCTCATCAATCTGCACATTCAATATCCGCGCGGAATGTTGAATAATGAGTTTTAATTCCTCAACAGAATAAAATTCAAGATGCTGAATCACACCAAATCTGTCCCGCAATGGCGCTGTTAAAAGTCCCGCTCTAGTAGTGGCACCAATTAATGTAAACCGTGGCAAATCAAGCCGCACAGACCTTGCAGATGTTCCTTTTCCAATCATGATATCAATCACAAAATCTTCCATTGCAGGATATAATACTTCTTCTACTTGCCGATTGAGTCGATGAATCTCATCAATAAATAAAATATCCCCTTCTTGCAATGCATTCAATATCGAAGCCATATCTCCCGGCTTTTCAATTGCAGGACCACTTGTCACTTTAATATGAACTCCCATTTCATTTGCAATAATCCCCGCAAGTGTTGTTTTGCCAAGGCCAGGAGGTCCATAAAAGAGCACATGATCCAGAGAATCGCTCCGCTGTCTTGCAGCCTCAATATAAATTTTTAAAATTTCCTTTGCCTTTTTTTGGCCAATATATTCTTTTAGATATTGTGGACGCAAACTTCCTTCAATTTTGATATCCTCGTCCAAAAGCTTTGTCTCAATCACCCTGGCTGCCATATGAACCCTCCAAACACTTTAAAATGTACTGATTATTTTCAGGGCTTGTTTTAATATTGCTCCTGAATCCATATTCTCTGTAATCACAATTTGATTGATCGCCTTAAATGCCTCCGCGGGAGTATACCCCAATGAAACTAATGCTTCTGCTGCCTCATTCTTTGCGCTAGAATCCGGCTGTACGTCGCCCGCAAGCATCTGCTCTGTTGTGTCTACATATATAAGTTGTACTTTGTCTTTCAGCTCAAGAATAATTCTCTCTGCGGACTTATTTCCAATTCCAGGTGCCTTAGAGATTGCTTTAGAATCCCCTGAAAGAATGGCAAACCGAAGATCTTCTGCACTCATTGCAGACAGAATGCTCAATGCTCCCTTGGGACCGATCCCATTTACTGCAATCAATTTCTTATATATTTCCAAATCATCTTTTGATAGAAAACCAAACAAATGAAATGCATCTTCCCGCACACTCGTATAAGTATATATTTTTATTGTTGCCCCAATTCCTGGCAGACGCTGTGCCACGCTAAGTGGTATCCTAATATTATAGCCTATATTATTGCACTCCAATACCAAGTTGTCATCGGTAATATCTACAATCTCACCTTTCATATATGCATACATATTTCCACCTCGTTGTTTCCTATTGTTGATGTATACGATTATATTAACAAATTTAACCGCTTTGTAGCATGTCGTCACAGGGATATTTGCGTTTCCTATAACATTATAACACAACTTGTCCAAAAAAGAAAGGAGAAAAAGAAACGTATGTTTTCTCTTTCTCCCTTCTGTATTTTTGACTAATTGTTTATAAATTTGTCCTCTTCATTATTCCAACTATAAAGCTTTCTGATTTCTTCTCCAATCTTCTCTGAAGGATGCTCTGCTGCAAGCTTACGCATTGCCTTAAAATGTACTTGACGTCCTGCAGGAGACATATCTAAAAGAAACTCTTTTGCGAAAGAACCATCCTGAATATCCGAAAGAATCTTCTTCATTGTCTTCTTTGTTTCTTCTGTAATCAGCTTTGGTCCAGTAATATAATCGCCGTACTCTGCTGTGTTAGAAATAGAATATCGCATTCCTGCAAAACCTGACTGATAAATTAAATCTACAATCAGCTTCATCTCGTGAATACACTCAAAATAAGCGTTTCTCGGATCATATCCTGCCTCAACAAGAGTCTCAAAACCAGCCTGCATCAATGCACACACACCACCACAAAGAACAGCCTGCTCACCAAACAAATCAGTCTCAGTCTCAGTTCTAAAAGTAGTCTCAAGAACGCCAGCTCTCGCCCCGCCAATTGCAAGTGCATAAGCAAGTGCAAGCTCAAGTGCCTTTCCTGTAGCATTCTGCTCTACAGCAACCAGACAAGGAACACCTTTGCCAGCTTGGTACTCAGAACGCACTGTATGTCCTGGTCCTTTTGGTGCAATCATTGTAACATCAACATCTGCTGGAGGTTTGATACAACCAAAATGAATGTTAAAACCATGTGCAAACATCAGCATATTGCCAGCTTCCAGATTTGGCTCAATATCCTTCTTGTACATATCTGCCTGTAGCTCATCATTAATCAATATCATAATGATATCTGCTTTCTTTGCTGCCTCCGCTGCTGTATACACTTCAAATCCTTGTTTAACAGCCTTATCCCAAGACTTGCTGCCTTCATAGAGACCAATAATAACATTGCATCCAGATTCCTTTGCATTCAACGCATGCGCATGTCCCTGGCTTCCATAACCAATTACTGCAATCGTTTTGCCTTCCAATAAGGAGAGATTGCAATCCTCCTGATAATAAATCCTAGCTTCTGACATTTTTACTCCTCCTAAAAAGTATATTTATACACACGTCCACAAAAGCGACGCGGATATTGCTGCTACTCAAGATTTACCAAATCCTCTGTGCCTCGTCCAAGTCCCGCAATACCAGTTCTTGCAATCTCAAGAATCTCATAATCCTGAAGAAGACCGATAAACGCCTCAATCTTTGATTGACTTCCTGTAAGTTCCACTATCAGACTATCTATATTGACATCGACAATCTTCGCTCGAAAAATATCTGCCACGGAAATAACTCCTTGACGTTTCTCTGGAGTTGACCGTACCTTGATTAGACAAAGCTCTCTGTAGACACTTTTCTCCGGTTTCAATTCTCGAATATCTCTGACATCAATTAGTTTCGCAACCTGTTTTTCAATCTGGTCAAGAATTTCTTCTTCTCCTGAAGTCACTATAGTAATACGACTGAAACGCGAATCCGCAGTGACACCTGCGGTAATGCTTTCGATATTATAGCCACGTCTGGAAAACAAACCAGAGATACGGCTTAACACACCGGAATTGTTATCGACCAAAAGCTGAAATACTCTATTCTGCATAAAGATACACTCCCTTTATATGTAAATCATAAAATAACCAAAAATTATTGTAGCAAGTCTACTATTAATTGTCAATACATTTAGGCAAAGCTAAAGTCCCTGTTCGCGCCACTTCTACAATACTGATAGACTTTAACATATCTAGCATAACCTTAATGCGCTCTGGCATATCACAGATTTGTATAATCATATTGTTGTTGGACATATCGACAATATCTGCTTTCATAATCTCACAAATTTCCATAATATCACGTCGCGTTCCACGGTTGTACTTTACTTTAATCAACATAAGTTCTCTGCTAATGCTGTCTTTTTCGTCAAAGGTTTTTACTTTGATGACATCTAACTTTTTATTAAGTTGCTTTTCAATTTGCTCAATGGTTCGCTGATTTCCAGAACTTACAATCGTCATGCAAGAAACTGCTGGGTCATCTGTTTCACCAACGGCTAAACTATCGATATTGAAGCATCTTCTTGAGAACAAACCGGAAACTTTACAAAGTACGCCGGCCCTATTTTCTACTAATACAGAATATATTTTTTTCATATAAGCTAGAACCTCCTCATTTTACCAAATCCATCGGATCTACGAGACACTCCATAAGCATGGTATTGTCCTGCGCCAAAAACTCCTTTAACTTCTCCTGCGCATGAGACATATTTTCTACTCGAATAAACGGAATATCATACGCTGCCGCAAGCTTTTCCAGATTCGGCGTACCATCTTTGATATCTACAACAGAATAATTATCCTTGTAGGTATAATGTTGAAATTCACGTACCATGCCAAGATAATTATTTTTTAAGACAATAATCTTTACTGGAATATGATGCTGCATAATTGTCGCAAGCTCCATCATGGACATCTGAAAGGAACCATCTCCACAGACTGCCACAACTTGTCTACTCATATCACCGCGCTTGACACCCATAGCCGCCGGAATAGAATAACCCATTGTTCCCATTCCACCCGAAGTGAGAAAACGCCCTTGCTTCACAATATGATAATTGCAGCTCCAAATTTGATTCTGTCCTACATCAGCAACATAGACTGCATCTTCTTTCATCTCATTAGAAAGCATTGTAATAAACGCTGCTGGATCTACATATGCGGGATTTGGATTGCGTTTTTGAACCATCGTTTCACGATAGCCTTCTAGCATCTGAATCCATGCCTCATGTTCACATTTCAATTCTTCCTTTGTAATGTCTTCAAAGATATGTCTTGCATCCCCTACAAGTGGAATGGACGGCCCAACATTCTTACCAATCTCTGCGGGGTCCACATCAATATGTACCAAAATCTTATTGGTTGTAATCAAATCTGGTTGGCTAACAGCCCTGTCCGCCACACGCGCACCAACCATAATTAAAAGGTCTGACTCATTCATTGCACGGTTTGCATAGGCCTTGCCATTATTTCCAACCATGCCAAAATACATTGGGTCCTCTGTAGGCATAACTCCAATCCCCATCATTGTAGACACAACAGGAATCCGATAGTTATGGGCAAATTCACGAAGGGCCAAAACCGCCTCACTCAAATGGACGCCTCCCCCTGCACAGATAATCGGTCTTTTCGCTTTCTCTAATTCTTTGATAACCTTTTTAATCTGTACAATATTTCCTTTAATTGTTGGTTTATATGCACGAATATTTACTTCTTCTGGATATTTAAAATTTCTGATAGCTGCATTTTGTATATCGATTGGAACATCAATCAACACAGGGCCTTTTCTTCCAGAATTTGCTATATAAAATGCTTCTTTAAATACACGAGGTATCTCCTCTACATTTTTTATCAAATAACTATATTTTACAAAAGACTCAACAGCCCCTGTAATGTCCGCTTCCTGAAAAACATCGCTTCCAATCAGTTCACTTTTTACCTGTCCTGTAATACATACCATGGGAATACTATCTGCAAAGGCTGTCGCGATACCTGTAATTAAATTGGTTGCACCTGGTCCGCTTGTCACAGCACACACTCCTACTTTACCGGTGACTCGGGCTTCTCCGCTTGCTGCGTGCGCAGCATTCTGTTCTGTTCTCACTAATATTGTCCTAATTTCCGAATCGAGAATGCTGTTGTAAAACGGGCATATCGCCACTCCTGGATAACCATATACTGTGGTAACGCCCTCTTTCTCGAGACATTTTACGATTGCGTCAGCACCGATCATGTTGTTCACTCTTATCCTTTCAAATGTGATTTATTTTGCACTTATATAATAAAACTACTGCAAAACATATTTCATTATACATAAAATTACAAATTAAGTAAACCTTTATTTTAAAGAATGATATAATTTTCACATTGATTTTATAGGTATATTATGCTAAAGTATCCTTATGCAATCAATCCCTATCAACATTTATTTGATGCATTACACACAGAAATAGATAAGAAAGTTTAAAAAGGAAACCATAAAAATGAACCGCATTTTAGATAAGAAAATGATACTAATTGTCGCTACATTGACTAGCACAGCCTACTTATCAGGCTGCGGAAAAACAAGTGACGAAGAAAAAGCACTGGCAGTTTTTTCAACTTCTGTATCCGAATTTGCAGATTACATAAAAGATACTAATGAAAAAATAAACAGTCTTGATGCCAGCCAAGAAGAATCTGTAATAGAACTTTTGGAAATACTAGATGATATGGACAATCAGTTTGAGACCTTTTCACAACTGGAAGCACCATTGCAATACGCAGGAGTATCCAATCTAGCCAGACAAGCAAGCACAGATATGTCTCTTGCTGTATCGTACTATCACACAGCATATGAATCAGAACCTTTTGACGAAAATTATGCAAATGCTGCCTATCAGTGTTATTCAAATTCCATTGAGTATATCCGATATATTGGATATCTACTAAAAGGGGAAAAAATACCAGAAAATGACCATGTTACAGTATATGAAGAATTAAATGATGAAAATCTTCTAGACAAATGGTTGTCAGGAGATGACAAAAATGAAGCGGCTTATGATAATGAACCAGAAGCCGCCAATTAAAGAACGATTTTGTTATTATTCATGACTTTCACACCACGAATAGTAGCCGATTTCTAAACATCGAATCATTTGATTCGATGTTATTCATTTCCCTTGAACTCACGCACTCTTTTATCAGTATCTTTCTGTGCCAAATAAGAGAACGCTAAGAGTGCCAAATCAGAACCACCATCATAAATCATAGCAATTCCCAAAAGAACCATCGTAATTTCATACGCAGTAAATGGATTTAACACCAACAACAGACCAACCACAATTGTAAGAATGGCAGCAATCAGTGCGATCCACCACTTATCACTTCCTGCCCTTTTAATGTCTAATGTATACTGAATATCCATCAGTCCATGAATCAATACAATCACTCCTACAACCACTGGAACAATCGACAATACAATGCGCGGTTGTGTACAAATCCAAATGCCAAGAAGGATTAGTACAATTCCCATAAGCATATTAAACTTATTGTAAAAGCCAAGCCGCTCACCACGCAGAAAACCGATAAGTTGAATAACTCCCATTAAAATCAGTGACCCACCGATCAAATAGCATAGCAAAACGCCAAGAATATGTGGCCATATCACAAGAACAAGCCCCAATACTACCATAATTACTGCATTGATTAAATAATTGTGCTTCATATCCTGTATAATTGATTTCATAAACAATACCTCCTTATAGACAGGACTATTTTTGATTTCGTATACAAGTATTGTAGCATATTATTTTTAAAAATAATACTGAATTTTTTATATATTATTTTTCTTTGCATCTAAGCACTAAAACACCCACTCATACAATATCGCAAACAGTTCTCGCGCATAATATGTCGGCAACAGCCATAATGCTGTATCTCCTGAAGCAGCACCATGTTCCAATCCAAGACTATCTGCAATCCTTCCAGCTCTGTATTCATGAAAATTATTGGTTGCAATTGCAATCTGTTCTTTAAGTCCCTGTTCTTTTATAATCTCATAAGAAAAAGCAAGATTTTCCCGCGTTGTAGTAGATTTATCTTCCTTGTAAATCCGGTCAGAAGCAATGCCATTATTTACTAAATACAGATACATACACTCCGCCTCGGAAATCGTTTCGTCTACCCCTTGACCTCCTGACACAATACATGCAGAATCAGGATTGGCATTCAAATATTCTAAAGCCGCCTTCAGGCGTTCTTCTAGAGTAATACTAGGTCGTTCCCCATATACTTTGCACCCCAATACTATCACAGTAGCATTTGAAGCTGGTTTCGTATTGGCAGCTTTTATCATCAATATTGTCATAACAATCACAAGGGCTATTCCCAAAAGTATCCCTGCTGCCAGAATACTTAAAATTATTTTCCCAATTCTTTTTTGCCAACAAACACGCAACAATCTGTGTACTGTTGGCTGAAACAGTGCATAAAGTATCACACAAATGCAAAACACAAGACCTACTGTATTTCCTATGTTTAATATCCTTCTTCTAAGTACAGGAAGAAAAAAAACGCTAAAGCTGGCGGCACCAAATAAAAACAGTAGCAATCTTATAATAATATTCCAAACTTTCAATACTTTATCCTCTCTGTTAGCTACTCATGTACAGTCGAGTAAAACATTACTTCCTCTACACACTGCGCCACTAATGCGCCATGTAATAACTTATTTTGTTCTGTATGTGCAATCAAGTAGAGACCCCTACTCGCGCGCCGGGCATTTGTCAAAGAACCGACAAATCAGTTTGATAACAAATTTCACTTGGATGCCCGTGTGCACAAAAAGACGACAGATATTTCTGTCGCCTAATTTTTGTTTAAAGTTTCTAAATTACAATTCGTGATGAAACAGCTCTGTACCATTGCTTGTCCTATAAACAATCTGCACTACAAGATCGGAAGTGCCAATTGTCTCTTTCAGCTCATCACGCATTGGCTGAAACTGATCTTTAAGCCCGTCAAATTGTTGTTGCATTTGTGCTTCCACTGCACTTTTCTGCTCATCTGTCAAATCACTGCCGTCTGTGCCAAGAGCCTCTGCAGAGAGTACAAAAACCATAGACAATGTATTGCCTTCTCCCTCGAACTCTGTTGTCATCATTCCATTCGACATTGCGCCAATTGTTGTATTAAGCACCTCCACATATTGAGCAGCTTCCTCAGAGCTTACCCAATCCTCAACAGCCATGCCACCCTCTGCATCTGTCTGTGCTGTATCTTCTGTATCTGCGTTTGCTGCATCTTCTGTATCTGCATTTGCTGTATCTTCTGTATCTGCATTTGCTGCATCTTCTGTATCTGCGTTTGCTGCATCTTCTGTATCTGCGTTTGCTG
>CAJUAE010000037.1:0-5157 GCA_910583965.1 uncultured Lachnospiraceae bacterium | reverse complement strand
TTTGCTGCATCTTCTGTATCTGCGTTTGCTGCATCTTCTGTATCTGCGTTTGCTGCATCTTCTACAGTATTTGTAACTGCTGCCGACTCTGCTGGTGCCTTATCGTTATCTTTTGAACCACACGCTGTCACTGTAAACATCATTGATGTCACAACTGCTACTGATAAAATTACATTAACAATCTTCTTTTTCATCCTAAATCCCCCTTCTTATGAAAAATCATAAATAATTGTTTAACGTCTTAACAATTTAGCAGTTTATCACTATTTGATTAATGTGTCAACTTCCAAAACATATTTTCGGAGTGTTGTTTAGAATAACAATAATTTCCTCTAATTTTTAGTGCACTTTATACAGTTTTGAATAAACAATAGTTTAAAATAAATTCTGGTTTCACTCACTCAATCTAGTAGATACCGAAAACAAAATAATAAAAATCTAATTTTATTCTTCTGGTTTGATAGGAACATATTCTACACTACTGCTGTGATTAAATGGAAGTGTAATTATCCCACTCCCCTCTGTAGCCTCCTCAATCCTCTGATGCATTGATACTATTTTACCGCAACTATCCAGCAGAAAATAATGCCTAGATGTCCATGTATGGTCTTTCTGAAGCCGAAGTTCTGTGATAACATATCCCAATGTATCGGCATGCCCCAAAAATCCAGGGACATATGTCTTTAAAAATACAACTGGCGTCTTTTCATTCTGAAAAGTAATTATATTGCATCCACTGATGGCATCTACAGCAATCTTTTCCCCAGAAGCTTTATTTTGTATCTCATTTTTCAATTCAACCTGATTTTGGTCATATAGTAAAGTTAGTGCATCCATCATAATTGTGGCTACAGTCTGACACGATTCCCTTTCTCCAATCTGAATCAAAAGTAGTGGTTCCTTTTTCTCTGGTTTAACATAAGTGCAAAAAATAGGAAATCCGTTTTCTTCTCTATAACCATCTGGCAATGGAATCTGTTCGCCTGTCTTTGTATCTGTCACCCTCAGCGCATATCCTCCATCACCACCATTGTATTTCAAATCCACCAATTCAATTTGCTCCGCTATGCCGTCCCCATCTAAATCAATCTTTTGCGGAAAGTCCATATCAAACGCAAATTCATGGTGATTTGGGAAAATCGCTTCAAGCTGTTTCGCATCTTTCTGCGCAATTTCTCCCACATTTTGACTCGTAATCTCATATGGGACAATAGAATCTATATCGGAAACCTTTGCATTTTCTGTGCTTGGAACCCAGATACCATCTATTCCATAAGGCTGTATCATCTGGATCGTTACCGAACTTCCATCCTCATAAAAGTCAAATGTCACAGTACAGTTGGAACTATCTGTATCAGATTTTGTCACACGAGTTCCAACTTTATTGGGATTGTTCAATAGATTCAATAGATAAATCGCTGCGGAATCTGGTTCAAACAATTTTTTATACCAATCACTGGTTGGGTTTTGTTTTGCATTTCTATTCAGATCTTCTCCCGCCCCATTGAACGAATAATAGTCCATCATTGTACCCGTAATACCCTCTGGATAGGCACGATTAAATTCTTCCGCAATACAGATTGCATTCATAAATTCTATTGTTTCTGATACAATAATATCCTCCTCCCCTTCCATTTCAAAGGTGAGAAATTCACGCCATACAGTCACATGTGGGTCAGATGCCCATGCATAATACAATATTTCTGCGGAATGTTCTGTCATGCTCACAATTCGATAATTGCGTGCAGTCGCATTATCTTCATTCTCTCCTCCCCAAGGCCACGGACTCGACCAGCCAAACGACACACTTTCTTCCTCATTATCAAATGTTTGACTTAGCAACTCTCTTTCTAAAAAATGCGCTTGCACCTGATTACTGGCAAATTTTAGAATAGTCTTCGTATCACGGTTACAAAATGCTTGTGCCCACTGCTCAATCATTTCTCTTGCATTGATTGTGGACTCTTGTTCATACATGCTAGACACTAGCGCTTCAAGTGTTGTTTCTACTCCTTTCAAGCGCTCAATAGTTGCTTTCCAATTTTGCTGTAATTGTTTTTCTTCTTTTGAAAAGGCCTGATTATCTAATGTTTCAAGTTGTTTTTGCAATATATTTTTTTCTGTCAAAATCTGTTTTTGCATTGCTTCCACATCTGTTATATTTTTCTGAAATTCCTGATTTGTTATTGTAGTGTCTTGGCGCAAATTATTGGAAATATTTTGTGTCAAAACATCTGCTTCACGCAAAAGTCTTAGTGCGTCTGTTTTCACAAAAATAGAACCATCTATCATAAAATTATCTACATTTTGTTTTGAATCAGTCAAGAGGATTTCAGACGAATTTTTAGCATCAAATAACAAGGCACCATAATCTGTAGTAATAAATTGATAATGATACTTTTGGTCTTCTGTAACTGCAATCAGTCGATTCCCTTCAATCTCGTAATTTCCATAGGATAAATAAGAACTAAGCGCATCGTAAGAAAACGTAAATTCTCCGTTTTGGGATACTTTTAAACTTGGGATACTTTTGTTTTCCTTCTGTTCATCCGACGGCAAAAAAAGACAATAATCCCCATCTGTTGTGATGATTGCTTCTGCAAATTCTATTTTATCTGTTTTCTTCTGTGTCATAAAACACACTGGAACAATCATACATACCAATATTCCTACCACCAAAATCCAAAAGGTAGGTTTTTTATAATGCAGCACATTTTTTACGCGCTCTTTGACACTAACTTCCCCAAAAGCAATTGGACATGCTGCAATCATGCGGCGATTGGCTGCGCTGTTGAGAAGTGCCTGAGAATATGCCTTTTTATGTTCTACACCAAGTTCGCGGATAACACACTCATCACAAATCAACTCAATGTCCTTACAGAGTATAATATAGGCAACCCACACACAAGGATTAAACCAATAAATTGATAGAAGCACAAATCCAATAGGTTTTATTAAATAATCTTTTCTCTTTCTATGTGTCAATTCATGTCGAATCACATAGGGAAGTTCCTCGTTGGAAATATTGTTTGGAATATAAATGCGCGGGAAAATAACCCCAAATAAAAATGGACTTTCAATTGCATCACTTCGATAAATTTTTACGATGTTCTTTCCTTTGTGCCCATTATTCAGCACAATTTCTACTGGCACAGACAGTTTGACACGGCTTCTAAGACGCAGCCAGCTAAACAACATGTAGCCAAACATCAATATCATACCACCAAGCCAAAATCCAGTCCATATTTCCACTCTAGTAATCGGTTTATGTTTGTGATTCTCTTGCATAGGTGTATTTTCATATGGAATTGATGAATTATCTGATTGCTGTTTTTCTAACATGGTTAAATTTATATCAGGCTGCACTGTTTGGTAAATATAGTTCTCTGCCATTTGTGTATTTGGAATCAAACTGAATATGGATTCAACTGAAAATGGAACCACCAAACGGATTCCAACCAACAACCACAAGAAACTCCGCATAGATTTTGGTGCTTTTCGCAACAGAAATCGCACCAGTAAAACTGCTAAAATAAGATAACTTGCTGAGCTACTCATATGAAAAATATTGATAAATAGTTTCTCCATCGCTCACCCTCCATGCTACTATTCCACTCTGTTCTAATCCTTATAATTGTCAATAATCTTCTGAATTTCATCAATTTCTTGTCTGGACAAATTCTTTTTTCGTGTAAATGCCGCAATAAAACTAGGAAGTGACCCTGAAAACGTTCGTTCGACAATCTCTGTACTCTCTGCTGACTGTGCATCTTCTCTGGAAACCAGCGAAGTCACGATTGCATCTTCGGATTTAATCACACCGCGCTCAGAAAGTCTTCGTATCACAGTGTATGTTGTAGACTTTTTCCACTCTAACTTTTCTCTACATAATCGAACCAATTCACTGCTTGTCACTGGCTCATTCTCCCATAAAATCTCACAAAAACGGTATTCACTCTCAAATATTTTTGGCACTTCCATTTTCTCTCCTCCATTCTATACGCAAAAGGTCTAATGCATTAAACTCAATGTTAGTTTAACACATTAGACCAATACTGTCAATACTATTCCATTTTACTTTTGTATGCAACTTTTATGGATTCTTTTCGATAAAAATATTCAAGCTTGTATGCTGTTATATTGGTTATTGCTTTGTTCCATTAATATAGGGTTCAACCCTATTACTTTTTCATAAAATAACAGAATAACACTGAAAAAAGAATCCCTTCCAGCACAACACAAACAACCATTTCTGTCAACATTTTATAAAGTCCTGTTAAGGTAGAAAGATTTCCAAGAAGAAATAGATATCCTGCTGCCAGAGCTACTCCTGTTAGCGTTAATCCATAAATGGCTTTATGGATTCTGCATCCGCGAAGTCGCAAAAAATTGGACAGAATAAAAATACCAAGCTGGGCACCAGCTATCATTTTAAGCCATCGGTCTAAGTAAAAGCCTGTCTCCTCTAATGGTATGTTAAATATATAGTCCTCTCCTCTGCCCATTGGAATACTCCAGAAAATAATAATTGCAAAGTACACTCCAAACAACACAATGCTAATTCCAATAAAAACCAACGATAGCCTTGACTTTTTAGATGACACTATATTCCATGATGCCAAACCATATGCGATAAAAAGAAAAAATGGAAAAGACAGATACAACAAGTTAGTTCCAAATGGCATTTGAGAATCTTGTATCGCCAAAAATCCGCCTATTATCACAATTGTCAACAGTAATATACCAAGCACTTCATTTTTCATATAGTGTTTTTTTATCTTCTTAAAATACGAAATTTTTGTTGATTCTCCTTGCTTGTCAGTAAGTTCGACTTTCTTTAGCAACTCCAACTTTGTACGACATTGTTCGCAATTTTTCAAATGTGTATCAACAAGGTTTCTACTCTCCTCTGAACAGATTGCATCCAGATACAATGGCATCAAATCTTTAATTACATTACAATCCAAATCTTTCATTCACGCTCTCATTCCTTTCTTTTTAATAGTAATTGTTTCTTTCCATGATAAAAAGTTACTCTAGCCCAGTTCTTACTTTTACCTACAATTTTGAAATATTCCCTACACAGTTCTTTCATGTGACACCTCATTTCTATTTTCTTGTAGTCTTGAATAACGCTTTGCTAATATATCCGTTTAG
>CAJUAE010000036.1 GCA_910583965.1 uncultured Lachnospiraceae bacterium | reverse complement strand
CTCCATATTTTTCACCTCTGTCTAATGACATCAGAAAATGATTTATTATGGAAGAATAATTAAGTTGGTGCGTATGGGACATCACCCCGAAATATGTGGATGAGTTCTATGTTCGTCTGCAGAAAACAAGGCCCGTTGCAAAGAAAAACAGAAAACCGCAGAGTGAATACCTTACACCCGGAACTATCCACAGTATCCATAAGATACTCAGGTGTGCTTTCGAGCAGGCAGTAAAATGGGAAATTATCGCAAGGAACCCGTTCCCCCATGCAAACAAGCCTAAGACAAACTACAAAAAGCGCGACATCTGGACGGCGGACATGATAAGGAAGGCTTTGGATGAATGTGACGACATGAAACTTTATGTCGCAATGAACCTGGCTTTTGCCTGTTCCATGCGTTATGGCGAAATCTGTGGGCTGACATGGGACAAGGTACATATTTCAGACGAGGACATTGCAAATGACGATTCCCACCTTTGGATCGAACAGGAACTTGCCTGTGTATCTAGGGAAGCACGACAGCAGTTGGACGATAAGGACATCATGTTTATTTTTCCTTCCGTCATGTCGAATACCCACACCAACCTTGTCCTGAAAAAGCCTAAGACCGAATCCAGTATCAGAAAAGTATGGATACCCAAAACGGTTGCTTACATACTGCGGGAATGGAAACAAATCCAGAACCAATATAAGGAATATCTGGCCCAGGACTTTTCTGATTACAACCTTGTGCTGACACTTCCAAACGGAAGGCCAGTTGAAAACCGCATTATGGAAAAAGAGTTTTCCAGGCTCAGGGAGAAGGCGGGGCTGCCCTATGTTGTGTTCCATTCCCTGCGCCATTCCAGCACGACTTATAAGCTGAAACTCAATCACGGTGACTTAAAGGCAACACAAGGGGATACCGGTCATGCGCAGATTGATATGATTACCGACATTTATGCACATATCCTGGATGAGGACAGGAAAGTGAACGCCCAGAAATTTGAGACCACGTTTTATGCCAAAAATCCTGTTAATCCTTTGAAGGATGTAAAGCCGCCTAAAGAAACCGGCACTGACCTGACAAATTTAATCTCGGCATTGGAACAGTCGCCGGAACTGGTCTCCATGCTGACAAAAGCACTAAAGCAGAACGCTATTAGCAGCTAAAACCTGCTAATTCTGCAATTAGCAGATTATTAGCAACGGCTTTGAAAGTGCAGTTTAGTGTTCGATTCCCTCTTAGCAACACGGCTGATAAAAAATATTCAAAAAATCGAGTCCTCTGATTTTGAGTTTCTTGTTGGGGCAAAAAAAGAAAGCATTGAAAAATCCAGTGTTTTCAATGCTTTCCAGCGTCCCCGAGACGACTTGAACGTCCGACCTATCGCTTAGGAGGCGATCGCTCTATCCAACTGAGCTACGAGGACTTGTATGAAAAACTTGCTAATAAGCAAGTCATTCAGCTATGAAATTGTTGATTTTACGTTGCTTTGGCAATCGAACACCTACCGCTTAGGAGGCGTGTGCTCTGTCCAACTGAGCTACGAGGACTTATACGACACCTAAGTTCATGTACTTTTTCATTATACCAGATGTCATAATTATTGCAACTACTTTTTAAAAATTCTGCTGTGGAAATTCAATATATCCCTGAAGCCAGATAACTCCTTTAAACCGCCTTCCCACTGCAGGTTCCCCATACAAATCCGTCCTATTAATACAGACTTCAAGTGTCACTTCATTGCATTCAAGTGTCATAAAAATTACTTCTTCGTTCGTAATGCGATTTTTGTCTATATGAAAGTCTGCAATCTCACCTAAAATCGAATATTGATCGCACTCTACACCATAAGGCATAAAATACGTATCCACCAGACTAAATACATCTTCTTTATGGATTCTTCGTGAGATTGTAGTATAAGTATCCATATCTTCCAATGTCAGACTCTCAATCGCATCTTCATCACCCATTCTGGCCTGTGCAATCAATTGATTGCGCTCATTGGATACTTTTTTAATGCGCTGTTTTTCATACTCATTTTTAATGATTGGCATCATGATTGTTCCATCAATAGAAAGCGCACTCAAAACAAGTGATGTCCCTTGAATCGGCAAACGTTTTAAGGCTTTAAGCCTTATATATGGAACCATATTCCGCAAATAAAATATGATTGTAACGCCAACTTTAATATCATCACACACACCAGCATAAGATTCCTTTTCCGCTTGCCTTTCAATTGTAATATCTTCATTAGAACTAATATGATTTCCTGTTAGATAAGGGAAATAATATTCATATAAAAAACTATTGTCTTCGTCAAACTCACCACGTACACAAATTCCAGCACCATGCACAAAATCAAGAGCTAGCTCCGCATACACATGGTCATCCTCATCTGCTGCGATATCTCTCGCATAGGCATAAACCTGTTCTTTTTGATTCAATTCAGATGGATTTAAAATTGTCTGTTCAACAACTTCATTGATAAGTGCCTGAAGTTCTTCTCTTTTTTTTATTTTGCTAAAACCAATAGCCCTTAAATATCTGTGCACTGTAATCATGCCTTTCTTTTTATGATAGATCTTTTATAATAAATAAGAATTTTTTCTTACAATTTTATCTTCTTATTTTATTTCTGTTTTTCCACCCATATATGGCTGTAACGCTTTTGGAATTTTTACCGATCCATCCGCCTGCAAATTATTCTCTAAAAACGCAATCAACATTCTAGGAGGTGCTACAACAGTATTATTTAATGTATGTGCAAAATATTTTCCGTTTTCTGCACTTACTCTAATTTTTAGCCTTCTTGCTTGCGCGTCACCAAGATTTGAACAACTTCCCACTTCAAAATATTTTTTCTGTCTTGGTGACCATGCTTCCACATCAATCGATTTCACTTTCAAATCCGCCAAATCACCAGAACAGCACTCCAAAGTACGAACAGGAATGTCTAAACTTTGAAACAGATCGACTGTATTCTGCCATAATTTATCAAACCACTTTGGAGATTCCTCAGGTTTACAAACAACAATCATTTCCTGTTTTTCAAATTGATGGATTCTATATACACCGCGTTCTTCAAGGCCATGTGCTCCCTTCTCCTTTCTAAAACAAGGAGAATAGCTAGTCAGTGTCTTTGGCAACTCGTTTTCTGGAATAATAGTATCAATGAATTTTCCAATCATTGAATGCTCACTTGTACCGATCAAATAAAGATCCTCTCCTTCAATCTTATACATCATCGCATCCATTTCATCAAAACTCATAACACCTGTCACGACATTACTCCGAATCATAAAAGGAGGAACACAATACAGAAATCCTCTGTCAATCATAAAATCTCTCGCGTAAGAAATTACTGCTGAATGGAGTCTTGCTATATCTCCCATCAGATAGTAGAACCCATTTCCTGCAACTTTTCGTGCACTATCAAGGTCAAGCCCCTTCAACTTTTCCATAATTTCTGTGTGATAAGGAATTTCAAAATCTGGAACTACAGGCTCCCCATATTTCTGAATCTCTACATTATCTGCATCACTTTTGCCGATTGGTACACTTGGATCTATAATGTTTGGAATTGTCATCATAATCTTATTGACTTTTTCACCAAGTTCTTTTTCTTTTTCAGCAAGTTCCTCAAGTGTTTTTGCCTGCGCATTTACCTGTTTTTTTATTTCCTCAGCTTCTTCTTTTTTCCCTTGCCCCATCAAAGCACCAATCTGTTTGGAAAGTCTATTTCTATCGGCGCGAAGATTGTCTGCTTCTTGTTGTGTCTTTCTTGCCTGCGCATCTAATGCAATCACTTCATCGACAAGCGCAAGTTTGTGATCCTGAAATTTTTTTCTGATATTCTCCTTTACTACCTCAGGATTTTCTCTCAAAAATTTAATATCAATCATTTTACTGACTCCTTTAGATTTTTATTTTACAACCTGTTGTATGACTACGCTTGTATCTTTAATAAGATCTACAATAATTTCCATATGAATCGCCTGACCATACTTATCTTCAATAATACGCAACACAGGTCTTTCTGGAAAATGCGGATTCTGACGCATTACAATGCCAAGCTCTCCTTTGTTTGTCTTAACTCTAGAGCCAACAGGATAAACTGCAATCAACTGTAAAAATGCAGACACAATATCTGAATCATACCAAATACCACTATAATTTCTAATATTATTGATTGCCTCATGAACCCTGACTCTTGCTTTTCCAACACCAGAAATCAACTCATCAAATTCATCACAAACACCCACAATCTGTGTCATACGTGAAACAAGATCTGTGCCAAGAGGATATCCAGACTTATCCTTTCTCTCATGATGATTTAAAACAATATCTTTTGCGTTATCAGAAAGCCATGTTTCATTTTTCACTGCTGTATATGCATATATTGGATGTTTCTTGTATTCTTCTTGATCTTTTGCAGGCAAAAGATTAATATCCTGATCCTCATACCGCACCACAAGATATCGAAGTCCTAAATCATGTATTAAAGAACCAACGCTAATATCATAAACTTGTTTTTTATTCATTCCCAATTTGAGAGCAATCAAAGTCGCAATGGTACAAACCTGAAGGGAATGTTCATAAATATCAGCGCTTCTCTCTCTGACATCATAAACCTTTTCTACAACTTCCTCCTCCTCAAGAATATCCGTAATTATATTTTGTGCAGTTTCTGCAATTTTTTGCAAACCTTCTGTCTGTTGATAAATATGCATTTCAAGAATATCTTTTATTTTATTTTTCACCTGTTCTTCTACATCATCACGCAGGATTGTCACTTTCTCCATAGAAAGTTTCTTTTCTTTTTTCTGTGGAGGATTCTGTGGTGTAGGCGTTTTTACTGTGGAAGATGATGTTGATGTTGCAGGGGGGGTATCTTCTGTTTTCTTCGCTGCCACTGGAGGTTTTGATTGCGTTTTTATTTCTTCTTTTTCTTGTCGTTCTTCGATATATACTGTAAATACTTCCAATTCTCGCAACTTATCAATATATTGTGTCTTAATTACAGTTCCTTTACTCAGCACTACTGTATAATCTTCAAGCAAGACATCACTGGCAATGATATCGCCTTCTCTTAAATCTTCAACTGTCACTAACTTCATAACTAATTCCTTCTTTCTTTCCAAAATTTGAACGTCTCGTCCATTCGTACAATTATTCTAAATCCGATGAACTACCATTAATAGCACGCTCTACCGCTACCTTTTCCTCATTGCTAAGTGCAAGTTGTGAGTCCCCCTCTTTTACCCACTTTGTATAAGAATAGCATCCTTCGGAGCTATGCACTGAATTAATGATAAATCCATTATTTTTTTCATCTAATAATGCTAAAGCAAAACTGAGTTTTCCTCCCATTTCTGTAAAGGCATCATATTTTACAAGACCTAATTTTTGAAAGGCAATCTCTTGCTTTTTGGAAAGTTCCTTAATACTCTCCCGATTCCGGTCAATACTCAACTTCATAAACTTGTTATCTTCATATAATGTCATTATATCATCCTCAAGATTTGCGCCATCCTTGCCAAGCATAAACTTAGTATATTTTCTTTTAAATTTAGTAATTTGAACAAATGCAGTTATATTCAAAATTAAAAGTATAATACAAAAAACAAATAGGCCAACAAATAAAATACCTGCATCAATATTTCTTAATCCTAAGATGTTAAAAAAATTACTATTCATCAATCTCTCCTGTTAAACATTCATATTTGAAAGTGATTCTATTAATCGGTCTAAATCATCATTTGAATAAAACTCGATTTCTATTTTACCAACTCCACTTTTACCCTTTGACGAGATTGCCACTTTTCTACTTAATTTTTCCTTAAGTCTATTTTCAATATTTTCATAAATATATTGAATATTCTGTGGTATATCTTCCTTTTTTTCTTTTGCTTTTTCTGGACTGATAATACTTTTTACTATCTTTTCGACTTCACGCACACTAAGTTTTTCATCAAATACTCTCTGCGCAAGCTGCAATTGTAGTTCTTTATCCTCAATTGGAATCAGTGCGCGTGCATGTCCAGTAGAAAGCATATCGTCAATAATCATCTGTTGGACACCCTCACAAAGTTTTAATAGACGCATACTATTCGTTACGGCTGTTCTACTTTTTGAGACACACTCCGCCACTTCGTCCTGTTTTAGATGAAATTCTTCCAAAAGTCTTTTAAATGCATGTGCCTCCTCAATTGGATTCAAATCTTCTCTTTGAATATTTTCAATCAAAGAAATTTCAACAATCTCCCGCTCTGTATAATTACGAATAATAACAGGAATCTCTTTTAATCCGGCAATTTTTGCAGCGCGCCATCTTCTCTCTCCAGCAATAATCTCATAATAATTTTTTTTATCTTGTACAAGGATTGGCTGAAGCAGACCAAACTGCTTAATGGAATCTGCCAATTCCTGTAATGAATCCTCGTCAAAATTTTTGCGGGGCTGATCTCTATTTGGCTCAACCTTTGCAATTTTTACAACTGTCTCGTTTTGTTTTGTCTCCTTAATCTCATTGCCTCTTGACGCAGGTATTAAAGAATCAAGACCTTTACCCAATCCTCGTTGTGCCATTCAAGTTCTCCTTTTTGTTCTTCATTAACTGTTGTTTTTAATCACCTCGTCAGCCAAAGACATATAACTCTCCGCGCCCGATGATTTTGGATCATACAAATTAATCGGCTTCCCGTAACTTGGTGCTTCAGCAAGTCTGATATTTCTTGGTATTAATGTGTTGTAAATCTTCTGTTTTAAATGATTTTTAACACTGTCAACCACTTGTGAAGAAAGATTGGTACGCGCATCAAACATTGTAAAAACAACACCATCCATATCCAAATCAGGATTTAATCTTTCTTTCACAAGATTTATTGTATGGATTAACTGACTCAAGCCCTCAAGTGCATAATACTCACATTGTATGGGTACTAATACAGAATCCGCTGTTGTCATAGCATTGATTGTCAGTAAACTTAATGACGGAGGACAATCAATAATAATAAAATCATATCGATCCTTCACCCAATCTACTTCATTTTTTAATATGTATTCTTTCTTATCTATACCTATTAACTCAATTTCTGCTGCGGCTAGATTTACATTCGATGGCAAGATGGAAATGTTTGGGAAAATATCTTTCACGATACAATCTTCAATAGAGATATCACCTAAAATCAATTCATATACTGTATTTTCCAATTCATTTTTCTCGATACCAAAACCACTTGTCGTATTTCCCTGCGGGTCAATATCGATTACTAATACTTTTTTTCCTTTTGCCGCGATACATGATGATAAATTGATTGAAGTTGTAGTTTTACCAACACCGCCTTTTTGGTTTGCAATCGCAATAATTTTCCCCATTGTATTCCTCCATCATTATCTTATGTTTATTTTTCTTTTTCAAAGTTGTTTTTTATTATTATACCACTAAAACACTGTATTTGCCATATAAAATTTTACTGTTTCACGTGAAACAATAATAATTGTTACAATGCACACCCACGCCAGCTTTTATCATGTTATAAGTTATTGAGGTGTGAATTATAACAGATTTTGCACACAAAATGCTAAAAGGCAAGCATTTTGGCGCATGATTCCCACTACTTTGGCGCGGGTGTGAAAAGTAACTAATAATTGTTACAATGCACACCCACACCAGAGTTCATATTCTTTTAAAATAATTTTGTGTGAACTGCAACCATTGATGCACACAAAATATCAAATCAAACATTTTAGTACTAACATCGATACCATGTAGTAAGTACATCATACCAGTGCAAACAATAACGAATAATTTCATACTTTTTATGCTAACATTCCTGATTCTGCTGCATGAAATCTCAAATCAGAATGAAAAACATCCAGTCTTGGCGTTTTTGGTGTGAGACTTAGTACTACTTCTCCACAAAGCAACCTTTGATGTGAGCAGAACTACCACAAGCAGTTTGAAGTACTTCTCACATAAACTCCCATCTGCCCGCTTTTGCGGGCCTACTAATCAAGATGGGTGAAATCTTTGATTTCACCCGAACTTCCACCTGCTCGTTTTTGCGGGTCTACTAATCAGGAGATGTGAAATTAAAATTTCACACTATATTGATACATCTCAACCTTATATCTACTTGAACAAAACTATCGTTCTATTTTATATATTATGACTTTATTTAAGGTTTTATCTTCCCAAATGTTTCACGTGAAACATTCTTTTACTCGACATATAAAATGTTTCACGTGAAACATTCTTTCTTCATTGCAAACTTTATACTACTTTTCATAAGTTAGAAATACGCATATACTGCAAAATATCTTTGTGATATGCGACACAATTTTTATAAAGAAAATTTTGCATATCGCTTTGTTCATTATTATAAACAGTTTTCATGTCATAAATAATAACCCTTTCATCGTTAAGAAAACCTTTTACTCATGTACACTGACAACTCCATTGCGAATACAAAAAACGGCTGCCTGTGTGCGATCATAACAATCTATTTTACGAAAAGCACTACAAAGATGATTTTTTACAGTACGTTCACTAATAGATAAACTTGCAGCGATATCTTTATTAGAAAAACCTTTTGCCACCAATTTTAATACTTCTAATTCTCTATTGGATAATTCCTTAAGCTTTTCCTGATCCAAATCCTTTGCAATTAATTTGGAATTAAGTAGTGGGATTAAACTAGGCTGTATAAATCGTTCCCCTTGGTATACACAACGAATTGCGCGAATTAACTCTCTTGCACCAGAGTCTTTTAAAATATATCCCTCCACACCCATATCAAGCACACTAATAAGATACTCAATTTCATTGTGCACTGTAAGAACTAATATTTTAGGACGATTTTTTCTATTGTTTAATATTTTTATTGTTTCGATTCCATCCATATCTGGCATATTCATATCTAAAAGAATTAAATCAGCCTTTGCTTTTCTAAATTTTTCCACACAGCTGCTTCCATTATCAGCTTCTTCTACTACTTGAATTTCCTCGTCAAATTCAAGTAATTTTGCCAAACCTTCCCGCACCATTTTATGATCATCCACAATCATTACACGAATCATTTTTCTTTTTCCTCTCCCCCACTGGTATTTTAATTTGAATTACAGTACCTGAAACGTTTGAATCAATTTTTATCTTCCCAGAAAGAGCTGCAACGCGTTCATGCATAAAATGTAACCCAAAATGATTTATAGTAGCTTTCTGAACAAAACCAACTCCATCATCACAAATTTTAATTTTTATATAACTTGTTGCATTTTTTATTATCACTTTCATCATTTTTGCATTGGAATGCTTGACAATATTTTGACATCCTTCACAGACAATTCGATAGACGGATATTGCCATCAATCCATCAAAAGGATCAATTTTATCAATATCAAAAGAAATATTTAAATCTGGTTTTATTTTTAATAATTTGTTTCTTAAACGCTCCCATGCAGTATTCCACCCAAGCTCATCCAAGATAAGAGGACGCAAATCATAGATAGCGTCCCTCATCTCGCTGATAATATTTTTAATTTGGTGACGTGCAGTGATAGCTTCAAGTCTTGCTTGTATCACATCTTGTTCCAAATATAAAAGAACTAATTCCAACTGTTGTGATAAATGAACCATATCTTGAACCGTAGTATCATGCAATGCTTCTGCAATTCTTTTTCGCTCTGTTTCCTGCAACAGTAAAATATCTTTTTTATTCATATAAATTATACCTTATAATGGTTCCTTTGACGGAAGACCTGCCTTTCGCGGATACTTTTTCGGTGTGTCTTGAATCTTTTTTATCATCAATAAATTTCTGTAAATATCAGAATTTGGCAAAATAAATTCTTCTTGTTTGTATATTTCCCCACCCAAAATTTGAATCGCATGTTGTGCCATTTGTATCTCGTCCGTAATTTTTTCAGACTTATAGGAAATAAAATATCCTCCAACTGCTACATAAGGCAGACAATATTCTGACAAAGTAGAAAGATTTGCAACTGCACGTGAAACACATAGATTATACTTTTCCCGAAGCATTCCAGTTTTGGCAAAGTCCTCTGCACGTCCATGAACCGCCTCTATCTCTCGCAATCCTAATTCTGAAATAACTGTATTTAGAAATTTAACGCGTTTCGCAAGAGAATCCAGCAAAGTAATCTTTAGATTTGGGAAAACAATCTTTAATGGAATACCCGGAAATCCTGCTCCTGTACCAATATCTATCATATGATATGGTTTTGAACAATCAACTACTTTACACAAAGAAATACTATCTATAAAATGTTTTGTACATACAGCCTCAAATTCTGTAATTGCAGTTAAATTCATAAAACGATTCCACTCTACTAACAATTCATAGTATTTCATAAATTGGTGCAATTGTTCTTCGTCCAATTCAATATCAAATGTCAAAGCATCGTGTTTTAATTTTATCAATTGACTTTGATCCCAGCTCATAACTTTTCCCTTTCCAGATAAACGAACAACACAGAAATATCTGCGGGAGATACACCGCTGATTCTTGATGCCTGCCCTACTGATATTGGTTTGAATTTTTGTAATTTTTGTCTTGCTTCAATCCGCAGATTTTTAATTGCGCTATAATCAATATCAGAAGGTATCTTTTTTCTTTCCAACTTTTTAAATTGTTCCACTTGTTTTTTCTGACGTTTTATATAGCCGTCATACTTTAAATTAATATTAATCTGTTCAATAACAGCATCACTTAATTTTGGTCTGTCTGGATCAATCTTTGCAATTGCTTCATAGGAAAGTTCTGGCCTGCTAATTAACTCTGCCAAAGACGCTGCTGTCTTTAATCCGCTGCTTTTCTTGCTCTCTAAAAATTCCTGTATTTCCTTATTCGCACCAACTTTTTTATTCTGTAATCTCGTTATTTCTGCTTCTATCATCTTTTCTTTCTCACAGACAAAATCATACGCTTCCCTCGAAATCAATCCCACTTCATAACCAATTTTTCTTAGTCTTAAATCTGCATTATCCTGACGAAGAAGAAGTCTGTACTCTGCACGGGAAGTCATCATTCGATATGGTTCAATGTTCTCCTTTGTTACCAAATCATCTATCAGGACACCAATATATGCCTGTGACCGATCTAACACAATCTGTTCTTTTCCTTTTATAAAAAGACTCGCATTAATTCCTGCAATCAGACCTTGCGCTGCCGCTTCTTCATACCCACTGCTTCCGTTAAATTGACCAGCACTAAATAACCCCAAAATTTGCTTAAATTCCAATGTTGGATACAACTGATCAGGACGAATACAATCATACTCTATCGCATAAGCATTTTTGACAATTCTGCAATGCTCTAATCCAGGAACAGTCCGATACATTGCCAACTGTACGTCTTCTGGTAAGGAAGAACTCATACCTCCTACATACATTTCATTTGTGTGAAGTCCTTCTGGTTCAATAAAAACCTGATGGCGTTCTTTCTCTGCAAAACGCACTACTTTATCTTCAATAGATGGACAGTACCGCGGACCTGTTCCTTCAATAACTCCTGCATAAATAGGCGAGCGATCAAGATTTGCACGAATAATCTCATGTGTGTTCTCATTTGTATAGGTAAGCCAACATGACACTTGATCAATCTGTACTTCTTCAGGATTCGTAGAAAAAGAAAATGGAACAATTCGCTCATCTCCAAATTGTTCTTCCATTTTGCTATAATCAATAGAACGTCCATCCATTCTTGCTGGTGTTCCTGTCTTAAAGCGACACAATTCAATTCCCAATGATTTTAAACTGTCTGTCAGATAATTTGCAGCCTGAAGTCCATTTGGTCCAGTATGTGTAATTGCCTCTCCACACAAACAACGCGCTTTCAGATAAGTACCTGTGCATAGAATCACTGCACTAGCCTCATAAACAGTTCCTGTATATGTCTTTATTCCAATAATTTTCTTTTCGTATAATTTATCGTTCTGTGTAAATGGTTCTGTCAAAAGTGCAACGACCTCCGCCTGTTTGATTGTCAAATGTTCCTGATTTTCAAGCACTTTACGCATCTCTCTAGAGTAATCTGCTTTATCGGCCTGCGCGCGAAGAGAATGAACCGCAGGTCCCTTCGATACATTTAACATTTTCGACTGAATAAAAGTCTTGTCAATATTTTTTCCCATCTCTCCACCAAGTGCATCCAACTCTCTGACTAAATGCCCCTTTGAAGAACCACCAATATTTGGATTACAAGGCATCAGCGCAATACTATCTACACTGACTGTAAAGATTACTGTTTCCAATCCCATTCTTGCACAGGCAAGTGCTGCCTCGCATCCTGCATGTCCTGCACCAACCACACAAACATCAACTTTTTCTCGGATTCCTTTCATAATTTTATCCTTTCTTTTATTTCCCCATACAGAACTTACTAAAAATTTCATTGACTAAATCTTCTCCTACTTCCTCTCCAATAATTTTTCCAAGGGAAGCATACGCGCTCATTAAGTCAATGGAATAAAAATCTTCTGGCATATCCTTTATTAAGCTATCTTGTACCATCTCCATACTTTCATAAGCCTCAAGAAACGCCTCCTTATGCCTCTGATTTGTAATGTATAACTCGTCATTAATAGAGATCTCACCGCCAAAGAACATATCTTTTATCGCGTCTTCCAAATCATCAAGACCAATATTTTCTTTTATAGAAGTACTGATAATTCGTATTTTTCGATTATTTTTAATTATGACACGCGTGTCAGTTTTTTTGGTATCTCCTTGTTTTTCCTCATCAAAAAATGACATCTGTGTCATTTCTATATTATTATTTTCTGACACGCATGTCATTTTATTATTTTCATTTTCTGACATAAGTGTCAGTTTTTTTATCACTTCCTCTGGATTTACCACATGGTCCAAATCACTTTTATTCAATAGCACAATCATATTTTTACTCGCTGCCAATTCCATAATCGCATCATCATTCTCATCAAGCTCGCGTGAAGTATCCACTACATAAAGAATTAAATCTGCATTCCGGGCATATTTTCTTGCTCTGTCAACACCAATCTTTTCAACCTCATCCGCTGTGTCATGTATTCCAGCAGTATCCATAATATTTAATCCAACACCATGCAATTTAATCGTTTCTTCTAACACATCTCGTGTTGTTCCTGCAACACTTGTCACAATTGCCCTGTCCTCACCGACAAGAATATTCAACAGAGAAGATTTTCCAACATTGGGTTTGCCGATAATAACTGTATTAATCCCATCTTTTAACATCTTTCCGCAATCCGCGCTGTCAATCAACTTTTTTAAAATAGACTTTATATTTTTTACTTTTTCTTCCAATCTTTCGCGATATCCATCAAGACTAATATGTTCGGGGTCATCTAGTGCAGATTCAATATAAGCAATTTCATACAAAATTTCTTCCCGTAGAAACTGGACTTTTTCAGTCACAGCACCGCTTAATTGTCTCACGGAGGAACGCAAGGCAAACTCATTTTTTGAATGAATAATATCCATGACAGCCTCTGCCTTAGACAGATCAATTCTTCCATTTAAGAAAGCTCTTTTTGTAAATTCTCCGGGCTCCGCAAGTCTACATCCACTGCGCAACAAAACATCTAAAATCTGATTCATAACCAAAATACCGCCATGACAATCAATCTCAACTGTTTCCTCTCTTGTGTACGTATTTGGTGCATGAAGAACAGCAATCATCACCTCGTCAATCAATGTATCTTCATCATAAATAAATCCATAATGAATTGTATGTGTTTTAACTTCACAAAGCCGTTTCTTACGATTTTTTGACTGATATATTTTATCGACAATCTCTATTGCATTCTCGCCACTGACACGAATAATTCCAATTCCAGAATCACTGACTGCTGTTGCAATCGCTGCAATTGTATCTGTTTTCATGAAATCACTCCTTTTCCTAATTCCTAAAGTGAAAAATGAACCTTGAAGCCAATATCAAGGTTCATTCTATCACATGTTATCCATTTTATTCAACCGCTTCTGTATGATTTTCTGTGCGTTCTCGGTTGTTCCCTTTATTCTTACAATTATAATTTCCACTATATCCTTTATGATAGCCATTGTTATAATTTCGATTTCCGCGATATCCCTTCGCATCATTGTAGTTGCTGTCTTTCTTTGGAGTAACTACCACACGCCGAAATGGTTCTTCCCCTTCGCTGTGCGTAGTCACATATTTATCATTTTGAAGGGCAGAATGTATAATCCGTCTTTCATAAGGATTCATAGGCTCCAAAGACACCGGCCGTCTAGTACGTTTTACTTTGTAAGAAATATTTTTTGCCAAATTCTCCAAGGTCTCCTTACGTCTCTGTCTATAATTTTCCGTGTCAACCTTAACGCGAATATACTCTGTTGTCCCTTTATTGACCACCAGCGATATCAGATATTGCAAAGAATCAAGAGTTTGCCCTCTTTTACCAATCAATACTCCCATCTCATCACCATTGAGATCTACGTCAAGCGATTTTGGCTCCTCCTCATATTTTACTGTAATCTCCACTGAAATCCCCATTGCAGCAAACACATCTGCCAAAAATTTCTTGGTGACAGCCTCCACATCAATGTCCTCATGTACTATATCATTCTTATTGTTGTCTTTACTCTTTGCCTCATCAACTGGTACACTCTCTACAACTAAAGTTTCTAAAAGTTCCACGGTCTCGGTGACTTCTTCCTTTTCCTCTTTCACACGTGCTTTTATGAAAGCCGGTCTAGAACCCATTCCAAGAAATCCAGTTTTTCCTTCATCAATCACTTCATAATCAAGCTTGTCACTTGGCACTGAAAAATGTTTACATGCCTCAGTAATGGCATCATTTTTGGTCTTGCCTTTAAATTCCATGTATTCCATTTGATTTCCCCCCAGTTTCTAACCAAATACTATAAAATTTAATTTTTTTCATTGTATTGTTTTACCATATTTGCCTTGGATGTAAGACTACCTGGCTTTGCATTCTTATTATAATATTCTGTAGCCTTTTTGATATCCTCCGCTTTCTCCTCTTCTGTTTTTTCTACTCGTTTTACTCCTGTATTCTGATAAGCAGCTTTAGATGAAAGATTCTTTGTGTTTGTTCTAGCAGCCGCCTGAAGCTTTGCAGGGTCAATTCCCTGTTTTCTCATTTTCTCTTTATATTGCTCAACATTTTTTTCAATCTCTGCATCAATATCCATATTATCGATATGCTTATTGATTGCAACCTGCTGAATACTTCGCACTACAGCACCTATTACCCAGTAAAGTCCCATACCTGCTGGCAACGTCAAACAAAACCATGCTGACATAATTGGCATTAATGTATTCATCATTTTCATGGATTGTTGCATTGCTTCTGCTGTGTCATTTGCAGATTGCTGCTTTTTCTTTTTGTCATCTGAAGATGTAGGTTGCGGCATTAATTTATAATTGATCCATTGGGTAAGTGCCGAAAGAACAGGAATTGCAACCGCTCCTGCAAGAAGTAAATAATTGCCAGCCGCAAAAGCTGTCTTCATTGTATCCATTGGAGAATTGCCAATATTTAAACCAAGAAAATTATTGTATACATCAATCAAGCCCTTTTCAGAACCATTTGTTAAAATCAAGCTACCATGGTATGTCAAATCAGACAGGCCAAATTTATCGGCAAGCATTGCCATATCCAACGAAGATGTCTTATTCAATGTATCAATAATCGCATTTCTCACATTGATATCAAAATTCTTTGTAAAATAAACTGCTGAAGATAATGCGCGCACTTCCTCGACCCCATTTGCAGCCTGCATAATCTTATCTGCTAAAATCCCAAACGCCTCACCAATCTTGGTAACATAGGCTGGCATTGAATAAATCACGCGATAAAGAGCCAATAAAATAGGCATCTGAATCAACAATTGAAGACAGCTTCCTGAGGGAGACACCCCATATTTTGCATAGACTGCCTTTGTCTCCATATTCATTGCCATCATTGATGCCTGATCTTGTTTTCCTTTATACTTTGCTTGTATCGCCTGTATCTCAGGATTCATCCGCGCCGAAAGCTTAGAAAACCGCTGTTGCTTAATTGTGAGCGGCATCAAAAGCAAATAGATAACAATTGTAAATAAAATAATAGATAAACCGATATTTGGAATGCCAATCAAATTCAGAAACTCGAAAATGCCATTCATAATTAAGCCTAAGAGCTTAACAATGTACTTAAATATCGGAGTTGAATTCTGCGTTAACAGCATTAAATCCATTTTACTCCTCCTGACGAATTATAACTTATAAAAAGTCTTCCAGTTTTTTTCTTTTCTATGCGTCTTAGTATTGCAATCCTTATCTGTCTCCTCAGCACTCTTATCCCTATACATAATAGAAGGAACAGGATCATATCCTCCCCTTGAAAATGGATTGCATCTAAGAACCCTCCATACACAGAGTAGACCACCTTTCCATGCACCATAACGTTCAACTGCCTCAAGACCATACTGTGAACAAGACGGAAAATACGGACATTTTGTAGACTTTATAGGAGATAGATATTTCCTGTAAAATAAAATAAGCCAAATAAAAAGCTTTTTCATAAAAATCACGATCCTACTCTGTAAGAATCTTATGAAGCTTTGAAACATGCAATAAAGCATGTTCAATTTCTGCATACTTTGCATCTGATGCGCTAACGCGCGCAACAACTACAATATCAAAACCACGCTGAAACATTTCTTCATGCAGTCGGTAACTTTCTCTAATCAATCTGGTAACATGATGTCTGACAACACTGTTCCCTACTTTCTTGCTGACCGATATCCCAAGTTTGTTTCGATCGGATTTATTTTCTAACACATACATTACTAAATATTTATTTGCATAACTTTTTTTGCAATGATAAACATTTTTAAAATCCCTACTGTTCTTCAATGATTCCGAAAATTTCATAATAATCCTTATTCAGTATAACTTATGCATAGAAAAAAAGGTCACATACTGTGACCTATAAATTATGCAGATAATCTTTTTCTTCCCTTAGCACGTCTAGCAGCTAATACTTTCCTTCCGCCCGGTGTGCTCATTCTGGAACGAAAACCATGCACTTTACTTCTCTGTCTTCTTTTTGGCTGATATGTCATTTTCATATTCAAAACACCTCCTTCTCTGATTAACCCCACAAATGTCCAAGATTTACTGCTAAAATCCACAAAATGACATCTGTTTAAAACACTGCTGTGTAATGCAAACGATATTTAGGAATTGCATTTCTCTCGCAGATAATATCGATTCCAAGTATTAGAAAATATCATAACGATTATATAACAGAAGAATATTGAAGTCAAGAAAAATAACATAAAAAAGCATATATGAATCTACAAAATAAGATATCCACAGGTTTTCCACAGCTAATTTTAAATTATCCACATAACTTTTAAGATATCCACAGGTTGTGGGTAACTTGTGGATATCTTGTGAATCAATGTAGAAAACTTTTATAATTATATGCACAACATTAGGAAATATCAATGTGGAAAATGTTTATAACTTTTTGCGTAGTTATCCACATTTGTGTGGATAACTTATTTTTATGTGAATATATAACCAAATTTTATATACATTGAATAAAGTTATCCACTTTATCAACAATCTATTGAGGATTTTGCGAATTACTTTAATTTTTTTTCACATTTATTTGCTTTTTTTCCTCATTTAGGTTACTATTAATGTGTATGAGTTTGTAATCAAGGATTGTTGATATAAAACATACACACTTGAAGCAATGTACTTTTCGGCATAGACGATTACTTTAGGAAATGAACATCATGCGCTACCTGTAATGCCTAGACCATTTCAGACCGCATGACCTCCTTATTATGAAAGTAACTCTTTTATAGTAACTATGATAAGCATATGACAATTTCTTATAATCAGAGGGTATCACATGAACGAGATAAAAGACAGATGGAATGAAATTAAAGAAATAATTAGAGATGAATATGACCTAACAGCAATTTCATTTAATAATTGGGTTGAACCTCTACAATTTTACAAAGTAGAAAATGATATTGTGACTATTCTCATCCCGTCCGCGCAGGCACGTTTATTAAAATATATTCAAAAAAACTATTACTTCTGTTTTAAGGCAACAATCTCTGAACTTATGAATTATGAATATGATGTCGTTTTTATAGCCGAGGATGATGTCATTGCAGAACAAAAAGGGGATACAATTAAATCAAGGCAATCTAAAAAAAATAAAAATAATACAATAAATGAAACTGCCAATTTAAATAACAAATATAAATTTGACACTTTTGTTGTGGGAAGTAACAATAAATTTGCACACTCCGCTGCACTGGCGGTTGCCGAATCGCCAGGAGAAGCATACAACCCTTTATATCTATATGGCGGTGCTGGACTTGGCAAAACACACTTGATGCACTCCATTGGTCACTTTGTATTGGAGCAAAATCAAAACAAAAAGGTTTTGTACGTCACCTCAGAACAATTTACCAACGAGGTAATTGAATCTATTCGAGGTGGTAATGCTGCCGCAATGACAAAGTTACGTGACAAGTACAGAACAGTAGATGTTCTTTTAATAGATGACGTACAATTTATAATAGGAAAAGAATCAACGCAGGAGGAGTTTTTCCACACCTTCAATGTTCTTCATTCTGCTGGAAAACAGATTATTATCTCCTCCGATAAACCACCAAAAGAAATGGAAACTTTAGAGGAACGATTTCGGAGCCGTTTTGAATGGGGCTTGATCGCCGATATTCAACCGCCGGACTATGAAACGCGCATGGCAATCTTACGCAAGAATGCTGAGATGTACGACAAGGAAATTGATGATGAAATTATTCAATATATTGCCACAAATATTAAATCTAATATCCGTGAGCTAGAAGGCGCCTTAAATAAAGTAATGGCAAGCGCACGTCTCAACAAGCAAGAGCTAAATCTTGCCTTAGCTGAAGATGCACTGAAAGATGTCATATATCCAGATCAGGCACGAGAAATTTCTCCATTGCTAATCATTAATGTTGTCGCAGAACATTTTAATATTTCTAAAGAAGACATTACTTCCAAGAAGCGCAATTCTGAGTATGTTCTTCCCAGACAGATTATTATGTATCTCTGTCGTCATTTAACGGAAACATCGCTACAGACAATTGCATCGCTTTTGGGTAAAAAAGACCATACCACAGTGATTCATGGTGTGGAAAAAATTGAGGATAAACTCAAAACAGATGAGGATTTATTCAACAAAATAGAAACCATCAAGAAAAAGTTGTCCCCTTCCTAAGAAACGGTTGTGAATAACTCTAAAGTTATTCACAATTATTCCAAAAGTTATCCACAGGATTATTTTGACAATTTTCTTGTATTTTAGCCCCAAATCGGGGTTATCCACATATCCACTATGCTTATTACTATTACTACGGATTTATATTTATTTTATTTATATTTTTTGCAGTAACAATTTTTTTGTTTCTGCCATATTTACAGCGAAGGGAGTTATCCACATGAAAATTATTTGTTCTAAATCAAACCTCTTAACGGGTGTGAACACTGTTTCTAAGGCTGTACCCAGTAAGACAACAATGACAATACTTGAGTGTATCCTTATTGATGCGACAAAGGGTGAAATTAAACTTACTGCAAATGATATGGAACTTGGAATTGAAACAATTATAGAAGGTGAAATTATAGAGAAAGGCATCATTGCATTGGATGCGAAAATACTTCTCGAAATGGTAAGAAAACTTCCTGACAATGATGTAACCATCACAACAGATGCTTCCTACAAAGCAACAATTACTTGTGAGAAAGCAAAATTTAATATTGTGGGAAAAGCAGGAGAAGATTTCTCTGGTCTTCCACAGATTGACCGGTCAGAATCTATCTCTGTGTCACAGTTTACCTTAAAAGAAGTGATTCGACAGACTATTTTTTCGATTGCTGATAACTTTACCAACAAAATTCTTACAGGCGAACTATTTGAGATTCAGGAGGATATCTTAAAAGTAGTTTCCTCTGATGGTCTGCGGATTTCTTTGCGCCGTATTCATTTAAAAAATTCTTATCCAGCCAAAAAAGTGATTGTACCAGGTAAGACATTAAGTGAGATTAGTAAGATTTTGCCAGGAGACACGGAAAAAGAAGTCAACATTTTCTTTACAAATAAGCATATTTTATTTGAGTTTGACAGTACTACTGTTGTTTCTCGATTGATTGAGGGAGATTATCTAAAAATTGACAATATTCTTTCTGCGGATTATGAGACAAAAGTTACAGTCAACAAAAAAGAATTTCAAAATTGTATTGACCGTTCTACCCTTCTGGTAAAGGAAGGCGATAAAAAACCAATTATTTTAAATATTTTAGATGATGTAATGGAACTGAAAATGAATTCGGTCATTGGAAGTTTAAATGAGGAGATTGATATTACTAAGACAGGAAAGGATCTGATGATTGGTTTTGACCCCAAGTTTTTGATTGATGCATTGAAAGTAATTGAAAACGAACAGATAGAATTAAAACTTCTCAATTCAAAAGCGCCTTGTTTTATCAAAGATGAGGAGGAAACATATACTTATCTGATTTTGCCAGTGACATTTAGTTCTGTCAAATAATTAACAACCTCGCAGACATTAAACTTGCAACATCGCAAACTGCAAGGTATTAGATTCTTGTGACGTTTTATCTGTGCAGTTACTTGTTTTATTGCTTGGAAATGAACATATTTGCATTTTGTGTTCATATCCATTTGAGCCGTCAAAGGCGGCATGGGGGATTTTTATGAATGAAGTGAAAATAAAAGACGATTTTATTAAGCTTGGACAGGCGCTAAAACTTGCAGGTCTTGTCGAATCTGGCGTGGAGGCCAAGTTTGTTATTCAGAATGGACAGGTGCAGGTAAATGGTCAAATAGAAACACAACGTGGAAAAAAATTAATTGATAACGACAAAGTGTGTTTTGAAGGAAATCACTTTGTCATTCGCTCGAAAGGCTGAATGATATGATTATCCAATCGCTAGAGCTTGAAAATTTTAGAAATTATGAGACGCTTTCAATGCAGTTTGACAGCGGAACCAATATTTTATATGGGGATAATGCACAGGGAAAGACCAATATTTTAGAGGCGGTCTATCTGTCTGCTACCACCAAGTCCCACAAGGGAAGCAAAGATAAGGATATGATAAATTTTACCTCACAGGAGGCACATATTCGGACTTATGTGATAAAAGATGGGCTAGAAAACCGCGTTGATATGCATCTGAGAAAAAATAAATCAAAAGGGATTGCCATTAATGGACAAAAAATTAAAAAAGCAGCCGACTTGCTGGGACTGTTAAATGTAGTGTTTTTCTCACCAGAGGATTTGTCTATCATTAAAAACGGTCCGTCTGAACGACGGCGTTTTGTAGATATGGAGCTTTGTCAGCTTGACCATGTGTACCTGCATAATTTAAATCATTATAATAAAAGTGTGAATCAGAGAAATAGACTTTTAAAAGATCTCTATACAAATCCAAGTTTGAAAGATACACTTTTTGTGTGGGATTCTCAGTTGGTGTCTTTTGGTCAGAAGATGATTGAACAGAGAATGTGTTTTATCAGCCAATTAAATGAGATTATCTATGAAATTCACCAAAAGCTTTCCGGTGGAAAAGAGGAGCTTAAGATTGTTTATGAACCAGATGTGTCAGCAGAACTTTTTGAGGAAAAATTACAAAAGTCGCAGGAGAGAGATATTCGATTAAAACAAACATCTGTGGGTCCACATAGGGATGATTTTTCTTTTCTTGTAGGAAAAGTTGATATCAGAAAGTTTGGTTCGCAAGGGCAACAACGAACAGCAGCATTATCTTTGAAGTTGGCGGAGATAGAACTTGTGAAAAAAATAACAAAGGACGTCCCACTTTTGCTACTAGATGATGTATTGTCAGAACTTGATAGCAGCCGACAGAATTATTTACTTAATAGTATCGGTGATATTCAGACAATTATCACTTGCACTGGATTGGAGGAGTTTGTAAATAATCGGTTTGAGATTAACAAGGTATTTGAGGTTTCAAATGCATCTATAAAAAATAAGGCTGCTCCATGGAACCAAATAATGCCATCAAAAACTTAGATTTTATAATAATAGATACAGTCTGAAAGAATTCAGATGCTTTATACGATTCATTTTAGACTGATTTTTAAACAGATACCGTTGCTGGAGACTATTTATACTGGCGGTCAAAAAATTGACCACTCAATATAATAATGCGCACATCCGCATGTGCTTTGTGGTTGTGGGTGGCGTGATACTCGCGGTAATTTTATTGGCTGTGAGTATATTAAAGAATGGGAGGAATTATATGAGCTATGAAGCTGACCAAATTCAGATATTGGAAGGTCTTGAGGCAGTTAGGAAAAGGCCAGGTATGTATATCGATAATACATCCTTAAGAGGATTGCACCATTTGGTCTATGAGATTGTTGACAATTCGGTGGATGAGGCATTAGGGGGATACTGTGATACAATCGATGTTACAATCAATTCTGACGATTCCATCACTGTCATTGACAACGGGCGAGGGATTCCTGTCGGAATCAATCACAAGGCAGGAAAACCTGCTGTTGAGGTAGTGTTTACCGTCTTACATGCCGGTGGAAAATTTGGCGGAGGAGGATATAAAGTATCTGGTGGTTTGCATGGAGTAGGTGCATCTGTTGTAAATGCGCTTTCTGAATGGCTTGAGGTTGATATTTATGCTGAGGGGAAAATTTATCATCAGCGTTATGAGCGCGGTCAGGTATGTTATCCACTGAAGATAATTGGTGAATGTGAGCTAGATAAAACTGGAACAAAGATTTCCTTTTTGCCAGATAAAACTATTTTTGAGGAGACAGAATTTGACTATAATATTTTAAAACAGCGGATGCGAGAAATTGCATTTTTGACGAAAAACCTTAAGATTACACTCCGTGATTTGCGTCTGGAAGAAGGAATGGTTGAAAAAACATTTCACTATGAGGGGGGTATTCGGGAGTTTGTCACATATTTGAATAAGAGTAAGACAGTACTCTATGAAGATGTACTCTATTTCGAGGGCGAAAAGGATAATGTGTACGTTGAAGTTGCAATGCAGCACAATGATTCTTATACAGAGAGCGTTTATAGCTTTGCAAACAATATTAATACACTTGAGGGTGGTACACATCTTATGGGGTTTCGCAATGCAATCACAAAGACCTTTAACGATTATGCAAGAGGCGCAAAACTTCTAAAAGATAATGAAGCGAATTTAAGTGGAGATGATATTCGAGAGGGATTGACAGCCATTATATCTATCAAAATTGGAGTCCCACAATTTGGAGGACAGACCAAACAAAAACTTGGAAACAGTGAAGCACGAGGGGCTGTGGATAGTATTGTGAGCGAGCAACTCACTTATTATCTTGAACAAAACCCAATGGTTGCAAAACAAATTTGTGAGAAGTCGATCATGGCACAGCGCGCGCGGGAAGCTGCTAGAAAAGCGCGCGATCTAACACGCAGAAAGACAGCGCTTGATGGCATGACACTGCCAGGAAAACTTGCTGATTGCTCTGATAAAAATCCTGAGAACTGTGAGATTTTTATTGTGGAGGGAGATTCCGCTGGAGGCAGTGCAAAGACGGCACGCAGTCGTGCGACACAGGCAATTTTGCCATTGCGAGGCAAGATTCTTAATGTGGAGAAGGCAAGATTAGATAAGATTTATGGAAATGCAGAAATCCGAGCAATGATCACTGCGTTTGGTACTGGAATACACGAGGATTTTGATATTACCAAACTCCGCTATGGAAAAATTATAATTATGACAGATGCAGATGTGGATGGTGCACATATTGCAACACTGATGCTGACCTTTTTATATCGATTTATGCCAGAGCTAATTAAGCAAGGGCATGTGTATCTGGCAAAGCCTCCTCTTTTTAAACTAGAAAAAAATAAAAAAGTATGGTACGCGTATTCTGACGATGAGCTTGCAGCGATTCTTGACGAGGTAGGGCGCGATCAAAATAATAAGATTCAGCGTTATAAGGGACTTGGTGAGATGGATGCAGAGCAGCTCTGGGATACCACAATGGACCCTGAGAAACGAATTCTTTTAAAGGTTTCCATGGATGAGGAGGCAGAATCAGAGATTGATCTTACTTTTACGACCTTGATGGGGGATAAAGTGGAACCAAGGCGAGAATTTATTGAGACAAATGCCCAATTTGCAAAGAACCTGGATATTTAAGAATAGGAGTTATATATGGACGATACAATATTTGATAAGATTGAGGAAGTGGACCTACAAAAAACCATGGAACAATCCTATATAGAGTATGCCATGAGTGTTATTGCTTCCCGCGCCTTGCCAGATGTGAGGGACGGATTAAAGCCTGTGCAGCGGCGTGTACTCTACTCTATGATTGAGCTGAATAATGGTCCTGACAAACCGCACAGAAAGAGTGCACGTATTGTCGGTGATACCATGGGTAAATATCACCCACATGGCGATAGCTCTATCTATGGCGCTTTGGTTAATATGGCACAGGAGTGGTCTACACGTTATCCACTTGTGGATGGACATGGTAACTTTGGCTCTGTTGACGGCGATGGCGCTGCTGCGATGCGATATACTGAGGCCCGTCTGAGTAAGATTTCCATGGAACTTTTGGCTGATATTAATAAAAATACAGTTGATTTTCAACCAAACTTTGATGAGACAGAAAAAGAGCCAGTTGTGCTTCCAAGTCGTTATCCAAACTTGTTGGTCAATGGTACACAAGGAATTGCTGTTGGTATGGCGACAAATATTCCACCACACAATCTCAAAGAAGTTATTGCAGCAGTAGTAAAAATGATTGACAATCGCATTGCGGAAAATCGAGAAACAGAGATTGAGGAGCTTCTGTCGATTGTGAAAGGGCCAGATTTTCCGACAGGTGGTATTATTCTCGGTACACGTGGCGTGGAGGAGGCTTATCGTACTGGACGCGGTAAAATCAGAGTTCGCAGTGTGACCAACATTGAAACAATGGCAAATGGCAAAAATCGTATTATTGTGACAGAACTTCCCTATATGGTGAACAAGGCACGCTTGATTGAAAAGATTGCAGAGCTTGTCAAAGATAAAAAAGTTGATGGTATTACAGATTTGCGTGACGAGTCCAACCGAGAGGGAATGCGTATCTGCATTGAGTTAAGAAAAGATGTCAATGCAAATGTGATTTTGAATCAGCTTTATAAACATACACAGTTGCAAGATAGTTTTGGTGTGATTATGTTGGCACTTGTAAATAATCAGCCTAAGGTTATGAATCTTAAAGAAGTGTTGATGCATTATATCAAACATCAGGAAGAAGTTGTTACCAGACGAACGCAATATGACCTAAATAAAGCAGAAGAAAGAGACCATATTTTACAAGGTTTGCTGATTGCGCTTGACAATATTGATGAGGTAATCCACATTATCAGAAACAGTACGAATGCGCAGAAAGCAAAGGAAGGTCTAATTGCACGATTTGATTTAACGGATGTACAGGCGCAAGCGATTGTGGATATGAGACTGCGTGCACTCACAGGATTGGAGCGTGAAAAGCTAGAGCAAGAGCATGAGGAACTTTTAAAGAAGATTAAGGAATACAAGGCGATATTGGCAGACGAAAAACTTTTGCTTGGTGTAATTCGGACGGAAATTCTGTTGATTTCTGAGAAATATGGTGATGACAGGCGTTCAAAAATTGGCTATGATGAATCTGAAATTGATGTGGAAGATTTAATTCCGCGCGGAAATGCTGTGATTGCGTTGACTAGTTTAGGGTATATTAAACGAATGACCGTGGATAATTTTAAGACGCAACATAGAGGAGGACGTGGCGTCAAGGGAATGTCCACAATTGAGGATGACTACATTGAAGATTTGTTGATGACAACAACACATCATTATTTAATGTTCTTTACAAATTTTGGTCGTGTCTATCGACTGAAAACCTATGAGATACCTGAGGCGGGAAGAACAGCGCGCGGGACGGCAATTGTAAATCTGTTGCAATTGAATCCTGGCGAGAAGATTTCGGCAATGATACCAATTCGGGAATTCACAGAAGGTAAACATTTGTTTATGGTGACTAAAAAAGGTATTACCAAAAAGACACCAATTATGGAATTTTCTAATGTGCGCAAAAATGGTATGGCGGCAATTTCTCTGCGCGATGATGATGAATTGATTGAGGTCAAGGCGACAGATGAAAATTCTGAAATTTTTCTAATTACGAAATATGGAATGTGTATTCGTTTTAAAGAGACAGATGTGCGTGTAATGGGCAGAAATGCAATGGGCGTAATTGGTATGAATCTTGTTGACGGTGATGAAATTGTTGGTATGCAGCTTAATACACAAGGAGATGCACTGTTGATTGTGTCAGAGATGGGAATGGGAAAACGAACCTTGTTAGAGGAATTTACAGTGCAGAAACGTGGTGGAAAAGGTGTACGATGCTATCGCATTACTGAAAAGACAGGAAATGTGGTTGGTATCAAGGGTGTCAATGATGACCATGAGATTATGATGATTACCACGGAGGGTGTTATATTGCAAATTCCTGTGGGTGATATTTCAATTTATCGCAGAAATACTTTTGGGGTAAAGCTAATTAATCTAAATGACAATGTAAAGGTAGCTAAGATTGCAAAGGTACGAGAAAAACTCTCAGATGGCACACAGGAATTTGAAAATGTTGACGAAGCACTTGACAAGGTAGTTGATGAACCTGCTGAGATAGAGACAGCACTCCTTGATGAAGCACTCGAGGATAAGATGCCAGAGGATATTGAGAAGGAAACGATATTATCTGAAGATACAGAAGATGTGTTAGAGGATATTGAAGAAAATTTGTCACCCAAAGAAAATGACTTATTATAATAAATAATAAGAATAGAACCACAACACTTTAAAAAGGTGTTGTGGTTTTTTGATACAGATAACTTTTGCCAGATTTTCCAATACGACAAATAATTTTTGTTTCAAGCAATATATTTAACAGAGTAGTTGCTTTATTCTGTGGGATTTTTGCTGCTTTGCCCAAATCTTTTGAAGTGAATTGTTCTGGCAGCGTATCAGGGAGAAAAATCATATAATCAGCAAAAGTATTAATGTGAACTTCATCATAAATTCCAACAGGAATCCCATCCATGCGGGATGCTCCTCTTTTTTTGTCATGACTCCAGCCATTTAGATAACGGGTTTCCTCCACATCAATCAAACTGATGATAAAGTGTAGTCTAGGATTGCTAACAAACATTTTTATCTTGTATAATTCAGGAATAATCTGATAAAAAGTTCCAGTTTTTGGCGATTTTCGTTTGGGAGTTAATTCTCCAGTGTCCATATCAAGCCACGAAAGCCATTTCGTATGTGCGACAGGATAAATGATTGTAACATCATAATTTTGGAGAAAATAATTGAGTTTATTTCGCATTACATTAAAATTGCGCGTCTGTACTTCATAAATTTTACCGTCCACACAGATGTCTGCCACATAGGAACCAATTTTAATTTCATGATAGACAAAATCTGGGGCATAATAATATTTTAAAACACTATGTATTGTTTTTTCGCGGAGAGTGCCAATACCATTTTGTCCTTGAAGTGTACCAATCATTTTATAACATGCTTCTGAAAAAAGTTTTTGGTTAATGGTAGGTTGCATGAGAGTACCCTTCTTTCATAATGATTTCGTATTTTCAGTGTATCAGAAAATAAAGATTTATGATACATTTTCTTGAAAATTAATAAAATCGTGATAGAATATAATGTTATAGCAACATTTGAATCGAGTAGGGAAGATTTCCCTTCTTTTACTCATCACAGGACCCATGCGCTGCCTTAACAGTTTCGTTTCTTTGCATGGATTTGTGCAATAAAAAACACAGAATCAAATATCTGTGGAGAGGACAGGAATTTGAATGAGTATCGTAAGAAGTAAGTATTATGGAATCATTAGGGGTGTTACTGTAGGGATTTCATTTTTTTTACAGATAGGTTTGATGATTTTTCTTTCAGTATATCTGATGAGATATTCGATCATTGTATATTTTATTCTTGAAATTGTAAGTGTAATTACTGTTTTTGTGCTTGTAAACAATGCAGAATCCTACAAAATGAGTTGGATAATTATTATCCTTGTGTTGCCAGTGGCAGGGCTTTTTCTGTATTTTATGTGGGGGCGCAAGCGGGTTAATTCCAGTTATTTTAGACAGTTTCGTGACATTGATGCCAAGATGATGCAGAATTTAAAACAGAATGAGGATATTGTGCAGGATCTTGAGCGACAGCATCCCAACAAGGTACAAATTAGCCGATATTTAAGAAAAGAAGGGTTTCCAATTTATAACAACACATATGCAACATATTTTGGCTCTGGTGAGAAAGTGCTTGAGGCAATGATTGAGGATTTAAAACAAGCAAAAAAATTTATTTTTATGGAGTATTTTATTGTCTCAGACGGCAAAATCTGGCGTGATATTTTGGAAATTCTCACACAGAAGATTAAAGAAGGTGTGATTGTTAAACTGTTGTTCGATGATTTTGGTACGTTGCGCATCAATACGCAAGCATTTCGCAAAGATATAAAAAGTCGTGGCATTGAGATGAGTATTTTTAATCCAATTCATCGTGATATGGCACGCATGTCTTTCAATTATAGAAATCATAAGAAAATCACTGTTGTGGACGGAAATATTGCCTACACAGGAGGATTTAATCTTGCAGATGAATATGCGAATTATATTGAGCGGTTTGGGCATTGGAAAGATTCTGGTATTCGTTTATATGGGGACGGGGTGTATAGTTTTACCTGTTTTTTTCTTAATATGTGGCGTATTGTCAACAAGAATGTTGTAATCAATGATATTGATTACAAACCACATACCCATGTATTTCAGGAGGGATATGTGCAGCCGTTTATGGGTGGTCCACACAGAAATCCACATAATCCTACAGAAGGTGCTTATACAAGAATGATTAACAAAGCGCGTGATTATATTTATATTACAACACCTTATCTTGTTTTGGATCAAAATATGCGTGATGATTTGGTTAGCGCTGCGCAAAGCGGAGTGGATGTATGCATTATTGTTCCAAGAATTTATGATAAGTGGTATGTCTATATGGTCAATGTGTCGAACTATGGAAAACTGATGGAAGCAGGTGTGCACATCTATGAATATGTGCCTGGTTTTATTCATGCCAAGAACGTAATTGCAGATGATGAATGTGCTATCTGTGGTACAATTAACACAGATTATCGCAGTTTCTATCTACATTATGAGTGTGGTGTATTTTTGAGTGAAATGGATGCAATTAAAGATATGAAAGAGGATTTCTTAAAGACATTGGAAAAGTGCGAAGAAATGGATTTGGTGCGCTGGTCAAAGCGGCCAATTGGAAATAAATTAATGCAGGCAACCTTAAAAGTATTGTCCCCATTGTTATAAATAAAGCAATAGATTGGCTCTTGAGCTACAATCATATTTTATATCAATTTTTTTCGCAATATTCCGATATATAAGATAATGATGGATATGTAACAGGCTCGTTGAACTTTATATATCTAGTATCTTAAAGGAGGGATTATTTTGGATATGAATCAGATTGCAGGTATGACACATCAGGAACTTATGACGTGCGTTGGTGATAGGAAAAGTGCGATTTTGAAAAAATTACAGAGTGGAGAGACAGAGCTTTCTTTTTCCATAGGCGCTAAAAGTTTTACCGTGAAAGAGTGGGATAAACTTCTCTCTAAAGTAGAACAAAACAATGAGGCAATCCGCAAAGAACAGGAGGAACGCAAAGAGGCTTTAGAGAAAGAAGCTTTGGAAAAAAAGGAATCAGAACAGAAAATGTTTATTAGCATCTTAGAGACTGGGAATGTAAAACGTAATTATTTTATGGAGAAAATAAATGGCACTTATCAGCCTTCTTGTCCTTATGAGTCTCTTGCAAAAAATGGTGTCATTCACTATAAAGGAGTGGAATTTGTCTGTGATACAGAAAGAAATGCCATTTGTCTTGGAGATATGAGTAATAAAAAAGATGTGTTGACAATTCCATTAGAAGGTGGAGGAAGTCTAATGGTAAATAGAGATTCTATTGGACTGTTGTCAAAGGCAATGAGCATGTTTTCTCCTGAAGATAGGAATCGTATTATGCGTGCTATAGCAGATGATAACAAGATTCAAGAGATGCAACAGGAAATTGATGAAGATACGAACAGCATTGGGGATGATGCCGAGAACAAATTAGAATGAAAGAGATACATTGGCACAAAATAATTGTTTATAGGTAAGGCGAAGAAATAATTATTTTGTGCCAATGTATTAATTATTATTTGGTAGATTAATCATCAAAAAACTTTTCTGGCCAGACATAGATTATTTGATCACCATAACGAGCATATTCTGTCATGCGAGGTACAAGCCTACAAATGTCATATTGTCGGGCAGTTCTCCAATCCAACCGAAGGCAACAAAGATTTTTCATGGTAGTGATTACTTCAAGTCCTGTCAGTCCAGGATTACCATATAAATCCAATGACCAAACACGGCAGTATTCCAAGTCTGATATATCTTGTAGACCAGTGCTTGTTAGATCTAATGTGCCCAGACGCTTACATTTGCGCAGCCATGCCAACGTGCCTTGCTCTAAAGGATTATTACATAATGTTAAAGTGTTTAAGCTGCGCATTCCTTGTAAGGGCTCAAGGCTGTGAATTTTATTTCTGCGCAAATAGAGGTGACGAAGTTGATCCAACTCTGCAAGCGGTGATAAGTCTGAGATAAGATTAAAGTCCAATGTCAACTCCTTTAAATTATGGAGTGAGGCAATCGGAGAGAGGTCTTCCACATCATTACAGCGCAGGTCTAACTCACGCAAGTGTGTACAATTGCGGAGAAAGGATAAGTTTCGGATTCCTGATTCCCGTTTTGTAAAGGTTTTTTCAGTCATCAGTTGAGATGCTGTCTTACGTAGAAGCTTTTCATGTTGTATCTGTGCAGAAGATTCAAAATCTTGTATTTTTAATAGTGTAGAAGATTTTCCATCTTCTGTCTGTAATAATTCTATATATTCGCGAGACTGCAAGTAAGTCAGATATTCTAAATAATTCATCTCGTCAGAATTTTCCCAAAAGACTGCTCCTCTCCAATAATCATTTCGTTTCCATGGTGTTCCCCATTTCCACTCCCCAGATTCTTGCATTTTGCGAAGCTTTTTTAAATCTTGGTTAAATTCTTCAGGGATGCAAAAGGAACCCAATAATAACTTTTTGAGCCATTCTCGGTGCCAACATTCAGGGCCAGTGTACATAAAATCCTCAACCCATTTGTATTGTGGATTTTTTTCGGCTGTTTCGTAGAAATATAAAATAATATCTATTATTGTATCTCTGTTTTGACACAACATTTCTTTTGCAAAAGATCTATCTATAGATTGTTCTCTTTGCTCTTTGTATTGGGTTGCACTTGTCCATTTATTAATATCATTGACAAAGTAATAAATATTTCCATAGGTATTAAACCACGCAATCAATGCTGCTCCTTCTGGAAAGTATTGTATCTCCAATGTAGAATTATCTATAATACAAGTAAGATGCTGGGCATTTGGAGAGATAGTATTTTTATTTTCAAAACCATTCGCTTTTTGACTAATCAGCTCAAGAAAATCAATACCAAAACTGGCGTAGTTTTGGTCCATACAAGGCAGTGTTGCTTGTAAAGGCAAATGTTTATTTAAATATTGTTTCAATAAGGAAATGTTTGAGATTGTTTCGTCGTTAATTGTAAATTCGACTTGTGATGTAGATGCGTGATTTATGCTCATAAAGATATCTCCTTAACGATTTTTCAC
>CAJUAE010000035.1 GCA_910583965.1 uncultured Lachnospiraceae bacterium | reverse complement strand
ATTGTCGATAAATTTCTGTTATTATCACGAAGCATCTTCACAATTGCTATACCAAGTGCATCATCTTCACTTGCTTTTTTGTAAGTTGCTGTCAAATCACCCTCAGCAACCTGTTCTGTAATATGAACCTGCTCTCCAATCGTCTTAATCATCAGCGCAAAGTCTTCTGCCAAATCGCCAAGTTCATCATTAGTTTTTCTTTCAATATGGACATTGATATCGCCTCTTGCCATCTTTCTAGCAACAGTCGAAAGAGTGTTTAACGGATACTGAATTCTTCTCTTAGTTACAACTGTAGCAAAGAAAATGCAGACAATATAGATCAAAATCGCTATTCCTATGATAAAACTTTGGCGAACAGAAATATACTCATTGATTGTCTTTCTTTCCTTTGTTGCACAGACCATACCAACAATTTGATTTGTGCTGTCTGTCACTGGAACATAAAATCCATAATAAAGTGCACCATCAATCACAAAATCATTTCTACAATATTCTTTTCCGGCATTTAAAACCTCTGCAACCACTTTCGCATCAGCCTTTGTTCCCACAATTAGATTTCCTTGCGCATCCCGAATCGTAGTTGCACGTCTTGTATCTCCAAAAAATAATGTAATCTCAGCATTGTTCTCACTTGCATAGTTGTCAACCAGTTCTCCCATCTCCTGAGAAAGATTTACATCACCCTTGTACAAGTCATCACCTTGCATAGAATACTCACCTGAAGATACACCGTCAAGGGCAAGCATCGTACCTCTTGCTAAACCTTCCAACGTCTTAAAGGTTTCTGACTCCATACCTTGCCTGAGTGTCATTGTAGAAACAGTCACAATCACAATACATGCCATCATCATTGGTAGTGAAACCAACGCAATCACCAGCCACTTAATACTAAACCTGCGACCTGATTTGTTTTGTTCATTCATAAGTAACATCCTTTCACACAATATGCTATTGTTATTTTGTAAGGGCAATGATTCAGAATAATTCTGATACTCCTTACCCACTTAACCTCTATTTTAAATTGTTTCTACGATTAAGTCAATAGTATATATTGTCTGTCAGTTAATTTTTTTTGAATATCCATAATTTATCAGAATGCTAAATATTTTTTCATGGTGCGCAAGGCATTTTTTTCCAACCGTGATACTTGTGCCTGAGAGATTCCAATATATTCAGCAACCTCCATCTGTGTCTTTCCCTCAAAAAACCGCAGGTTAATAATTTCATTCTCCCGCTCGTCAAGCCGCTTCATCGCTTCACTTAGAGAAATATTCTCAACCCAATTTTCCTCCTTACATTTTTTATCACTAATCTGATCCATCACGTAGAGTGTATCTCCGCCTTCTGTGTACACTGGCTCATACAAACTCATTGGATTTTGTATTGCATCAAGTGCATACACAATATCTTCTTTTGGTATGCCAATTTCCTCAGAAATTTCCATAATGGTCGGCTCACGCAAATTTTTTCTTGTCAGATTCTCCTTCGCATAAATTGCCTTATAAGCTGTATCCTTCAAAGAACGGCTCACGCGAATTGGATTGCTGGAATCTCGTAGGAAACGACGTATTTCACCAATAATCATCGGAACAGCATAGGTCGAAAATTTTACATCAAGGCTGGAATCAAAATTGTCGATTGCCTTAATCAATCCAATACACCCTATTTGAAATAAGTCATCCACATTCTCATTTGATTGAGAAAACCGTTTAATCACACTCAAAACCAATCTTAAATTCCCGCGAATATACTCCTCTCTCGCCTCTTTATCTCCTTGTTCTATCTTTGCAAAAAGTGCCTGTTTCTCCTCATTTTTCAATACGGGAAGCTTTGCTGTATTTACACCACATATCTCAACTTTTCCAAGTGCCATATTTATACTCCTCCTTGTTTTTTCTATGCCAGCATTACTTTTTTGTTTTGCCAACATATGTACAAGGGTGTAAATACTTCTTTTTTCAAATCCTTTAACTTGCCATTTCTTTTTTTAGTCGCTTCATAATCTTCTTCTCAAGACGTGAGATATAGGACTGAGATATTCCAAGATAATCAGCTACTTCTTTCTGTGTCATCTCCATGTCATCAGGATTGTTCAAACCAAATCTCAACATAATAATAGTTCTCTCTCGCTCACCCAGTTTAGAAATTGCCCGCTTCAACTGACTTCGCTCTACCTCACTCTCCAAATCTTTGTAAATTACATCTTCATCGGTTCCAAGAATATCTGAAAGTAAAAGTTCATTGCCATCCCAATCGACATTCAAGGGTTCATCTATCGAAACTTCCAGTTTTGTCTTACTATTTCTTCTCAAGTACATCAGAATCTCATTCTCAATGCATCGTGATGCATAAGTCGCAAGCTTAATATTCTTGCTCCGGTTAAATGTATTAATCGCCTTAATTAGTCCTATCGTTCCAATGGAAATCAAATCCTCAACACCAACGCCTGTGTTATCAAACTTCTTTGCAATATACACGACAAGTCTCAAATTATGCTCTATTAAAAGTGCTCTTGCCTCATTTGCATGTTCTGTCTCAAGCCCGTTGATTGCTCTATTTTCTTCTTCCCCCTCAAGTGGCGGCGGCAACACCTCAGACCCGCCAATATAATGAATCTCATTTCCCATTGCATTTTTTATATTTTTTTTCCACAGCGTCAACCGCATTTTTCCCGGTAAATATAGCTTTATGATCATTCTGAAACTTCCTCCATCTTCTATTTTCTATCCATTTAGGCTGCGGTTTAATATCATCTGAAACGCTCCGTCTCCTGATAACTTCCCTTTATAAAAGGCTACCACCGCTCCTTTTTTCACCACCTGTTCCCTTTCCTTTTGAATCATCAGTTCATCAACTACAATTCCTTCCAGAATCCCATGTGTTCTGCCAACACTCTGATAAGGAATAATCTTGTACTTCTGTGGGTACATTTCGAGCCATCTTCTTGTTATATCTGTTTCTTCCACAACAGATACTGGTTTTCCAGATATGGGGTCTGTCAGAAAATTTCCTGTATCAAATAATGCTTTATACACAATATTTTCCCCTTCTTCTGTCAATGTCACCTCATATATGTGTCTTGATTCCACAATTTTGCGATAAGTGAGAATAAATAGCACTATACTTGCAATTATTGCAGGCACTAGAATCTGCGCATATTTTTCTTTGATAAGTCTTGCTGTACACTCCATAAGCTTTCCATAGGCAAAGACCATGCCATGCAAATAAATAATTCCCATAGCAAGTCTTCGAACCATTAATTCACGCTTGATAGGTTGGCCAATGCAGATTAAAATCATTCCCGCATCCAATACAAGTACCAACAAAATATAAATAATTTGAAATCCAATCCCAGAAATCAAAATTATCACTGCACCTGCCCCTCCTATTAAAGAGGCAGCAAGCACCCTGCGGAATATAATTTTCTCCTTTAAGAGTAGCAACGTCAAAATTAACAATTGCATATCCATCAGAACATTCTGTACCAGAAAAATGTCAATATATACTTCATAAATTCGTATCACCTCCATCCATCTAAATGGATTATACAAAAAAGTCCCATGCTTTTTTGTCAAAGCATGGGACAAAACAATGTTTATTTTTCGACTTTTTATGATTATGATAACACTAACGTTTGGACAAAAAGCTTGGTATGTTCAAGGTCTGCTCCTTCACATTGCTTCTCAAATCTGGCTGGGGCTTAATGCCATTGAGCGGTTTGGGTTGTATATTTGGCTGTGGTGCCTGTCCATTAGGCTGTATTGGCGTAATTCCTGCTGGTGCTTGCGGCCTGGGTCTTACTGGTGTATTGGGCACATTATTCGGCCGTACTGAAAAATTGCTATTAATTCTTCCCATATTATTAATTGGTATATTAGGAGGCGTCTCAACAATTCCTGTCGCAATCACAGTAACCGTACAAGAATCGGACATATCCTCATTATACATCGCACCAAAAATAACATTGATATCTTCTCCTGCAATCTCCTGAACATAACTTGCAGCATCATTCGCATCAAAAATAGAGATATCACCAGAAATGTTAAGAATAACATCTGTCGCCCCACTTAAAGTTGTTTCCAAAAGTGGAGACTCAACAGCCATCTTAATCGCATCTGCTGCCTTATCCTCCCCTTTGCCATACCCAATACCAATATGCGCAATTCCTTTTTCTTTCATAACAGTTTGTACATCCGCAAAATCAAGGTTGATAACAGAAGGCACATTAATGAGATCTGTGATACCCTGCACAGACTGCTGAAGCACTTCATCCGCTTTTTTCAATGCATCTGGCATGGTTGTCCGCCTATCAACAATCTCAAGCAGCTTATCATTTGGAATGACAATGAGTGTATCTACATGCTCTTTCAATTTTTCGATTCCAGCTAGTGCATTGGTCATTCGCGTGCGCGCTTCAAACTTAAAGGGTTTTGTAACAACACCAACGGTCAAAATTCCCATCTCTTTTGTGATTGCTGCCACAATCGGCGCTGCACCAGTACCGGTACCACCACCCATTCCGCAAGTGACAAACACCATATCAGCACCTTTCAATGCCTCTTTGATATCCTCGGAACTTTCCTCTGCTGCCTTCTCTCCAACTTCAGGTTTTGCGCCAGCCCCAAGCCCCTTAGTTAGCTTTTCACCAATCTGTAGAAGCTTTGGTGCTCTGCATAGCTGTAAAGCTTGTTTATCTGTATTTACACCTATAAATTCAACACCGGTTATTTTCTCATCTATCATTCGGTTCACGGCATTGTTTCCTGCACCGCCTACACCTACTACTATTATCCTTGCCGCTGCATCTGTTTCATTTGATCTAATCTCGAGCAAGTTTCCTTCCTCCTTCATAATTCCTATTAAATTCCATCTAACTTATCATATAATTTTTTTAGCAATTAATCAACCTATTTTTTACTTTTCTTTTCTCAATTCAACACAAACCTTTATTTCCCTCGCTCAAAAGTAACACTTTTTCGGTCCGCCGTATAGTTTTGTAGATCAAGTGTTCCCTGCTCTCCCGCTAGTGATGGCAAAATTTGTGGAAGCTGCATCAACTTCTCATCTAAGTTTTCTAAAGCACCAATATTAACCATCACTGCATCATATCCGAGCATGACATTATAATTTCTGTCAAACTGTATCTTGTCACACAAAACATCATATTTATTAAGTAACTTTGTGATGGTTAATATATTCTGAAAAATTTGATTATTCTCCACTGGAAGTTTCTTGTGGAGAACAACATGGTCAAATTCAAGCCCTGTCACCTGTGGTATTCCCTTTGTTGCAACCTTAGACGCCTCAACTACAACTCCCTCGTTGTCAAAATACATATATCGTCCTAGATACTGTACATATCCTGCAAGTGCTTTCTCATATACATTAATTCGTATTGCGTCATTTGACTGAACTACAACATCCATTGTTTCTATAAAGGGAATATCCTCTATTCCTTTATTTTTATATTTGAAAGACAGATAGAGAGAGTTATCGCCGAGATAACCTGTCATAACCATCGCCTTAATTTCCTCTGCAGAATAATGTTTATTACCATCTACCTGAACCGTTTTGACCGCATAATACGTCAATACAAAATAAGATGCTACAAGCAGTACATTGAGAATACCCAGCACGATAATAATATTTGTTTTTGTTCTTATATCTGGCATTTTTGCAATCGCACTGTTTTTTTTCTTAATTGTTTTTTTCTCAGTTCGTTTCCTCATCATGCCCTTTCCCCATATCAATCTCCATATCTGATACGTGCTCCAAGCTTTGTAAGGTCTCCTACAATATCTTGATATCCTCTCTCAATATACCCTGCATCAGTAACTGTTGTAATACCAGACGCACACAGACCTGCTATGACAAGTGCTGCACCTCCTCTTAGTTCTCGTGCTATGACAGTGCGCCCTTCTAGTTCTTTGCCGCCTGTGACTACCGCCAAATCTCCCTCCACAGTCACATCTGCACCCATCCGTCGCAGTTCCTCCACAATACGAAATCTACTAGAAAAAATTTTTTCTCGAACTTTTAACTGCCCTTTCGCCATACACGCTGCCACAAGCAACGGTGACTGAAGGTCAGTTGGAAATGCCGGATATACCTGTGTTTCTATGTATGGAATGTTAATAATTTTACGCCTGTCACCTGCATAAATCGTCACCTCGCTCCTGTCCTCATCTAAGATAATAGTCGCTCCCATCTTTGTTATAATATCACAGATACTGTCCAGTTGTCCGATGGGAATATTTTCCAATGTCACCTCTCCGCCTGCCGCCAACGCAGCAAACAGATAAGTTCCCGCAACGATTCTGTCTGTGATAACCTCATACGAAACTTCATGAAGTCTAGATAATTCCACCCCATGAATAATAATTCTTCCCTCTGGCAAAAAAGCGCCTGAATAATCAATCTTAGCTCCTGCCTGATTTAAAAATTTACACAACTCTGTAATCTCTGGCTCCCGCGCCGCATTTTTAATCACGGTGGTTCCCTGCGCTGTCACCGCAGCCATAATAATATTTTGTGTTGCTCCCACACTCGGAAACAGCAGTTCAATCACTGTGCCTTTCAGTTCGTCAGCATAGGCGTGAATATGATTTCCTTCCGTCCATATCTGTGCACCAAGCTTTTCCAATCCATACAAATGTAGATCAATTGGTCTTTCTCCAATCACACAACCACCGGGATAATTCACACAAACCTCGCCGAGTCGTCCAAGCATCGCTCCCATCAATACCACAGAAGAACGCATGGCAGAAACATACTTTTCAGGCAATCGGTGCTCTCTTACATTTCGTGTATCAATTGTAATCTGATTTCCTGTTTTCATACCACATATTTCGACTTTTGCACCAGTACTTTGCAAAAGATTACACATACACTTGATATCTGTGATATCCGGACAGCCTTTTAGCACACACTTCCCGGGTATCAGCATACATGCCGCCAGTATCGGAAGCGCTGCGTTCTTAGACCCCTGTACTTGTATTCTGCCGCCAAGCGGCCTTCTTCCCTCTATCCATATCGACTCACTATCCCTGACAAAACGGGTCATAGGCTTCACCACATCATTATATCAATCATAATATTATATGCAAGAAACCAATAAAAATGTCAATGAGTCACAACAAATCTATAATCTAACAACATCAAACCATACGAAGCCACTTCTTAGGGCTTGATATATCTCAGTCCTATACTGCTAAACTGAAATGTAATTTAACGACAACTTTTGCTTACGTTTAACACAATACCAATCTCTGTTAACAAAAACAGAGTCGAAGTTCCTCCATAACTAATAAAAGGTAATGTGATACCCGTATTAGGTATCGTATTCGTCACAACCGCAATATTTAATATTACTTGTATCGCATAATGCGCCATCACTCCAACGACCAAAAGTGCTCCAAAACGATCTACAGTTTTGTTCGCAATTACCATACAACTCCAGATAAGCACTATAAACAACAAAATAATTGCCAATGCCCCAAACAGTCCCAATTCTTCACAAATGATAGAGAAAATCATATCATTCTGGGCTTCTGGCAGGAAGCCTCTCTTTTGCATACTCTGCCCCAACCCTTTTCCCCAGATACCGCCTGAGCCAATTGCATACAGTGCCTGTAATGTCTGAAATGCCTTATCTGTGCTGAAAGCTTCCGGTTCAAGCCACGCTTTGACACGTGCTAGACGGAAGTTAGAATCCGATGCATCTGCACTAGACACATACATGACAATTGCTGTTACCATCGCAATACCAGTTACGCCAATTGCGACAAACCATTTATAATCTGGTACTGCCACAAAAAGCATAGCAACTGCAATTCCCATAATAATAATTGCCGAGCTTAAATTATTGGTCAATGCATAGACAAGACCTGCTATTATCGTGGGCGGCACCAAGATAACCGCAAGTCCTTTTGGTGTCCTAATTACATTTCTTCCAAGACTCTCTAACCGCTGGATAATACTTGCCAAATAGATGATAACGCCAATCTTTGCAACCTCCGCAGGCTGAAAAGTAGTGATTCCCACATTAATCCATCGACTTGCACCATTTCTGACGACACCAATTGGTGATTTGACCAATATAATCAATATTGCAGAGACAACAATTGCCATAACATCCATTTTCTGAAGTGTTTTATAAGGAAACTTAATCATAATAAACAGAGCAATAAAACCAACAACTGTATTTTGTGCCTGATTTTGTAGAAAAAAAGCTGAATTTCCGCGTTCTACTCCCGCCTCATAAGAACTGACAGAATAAATCATCAGCAGACCAAAGCCGACCAAAAATAATACCACTGTCAGCAGTACATAGTCCATATTATGTTTACTGCTGCGGAATTTAACTGTTTGTCTTGCCACATTATCACTCCTCCAGACGATTTACATACTCCTTGAATTGTCTGCCACGCACTTCATAATTTGGAAACATTCCCCAGCTTGCACAGGCAGGTGACAAAAGTACTGCATCTCCAGCCACAGCCTCCCGCACACAAATTTCCAATGCCTCCACAAAAGTATCCGCAAAAAGAATATCCTCCTTTAAAAATCCACATTTCACTGCACAGTCCGCTATTTTCTCCCGCGTCTGTCCAATCAAAACCAGTTTCTTCACTTTTCCCTCAAAAGAGTATATCCAATTGTCATAAGTACTGTCTTTGTCATAGCCGCCTCCAATCAGAATTGTTGGTCTATCCATCGCCTTGATTCCCTGTATTGCTGCGTCTGTGTTCGTTGCCTTAGAATCATTGTAATATTTGACTCCTTTCTTAGTCGCAACATATTCAATTCGATGCTCCACTGCAACAAACCGGCGAATGGTATCCAAAATATTTTCCATTGGAACACCTGCACACATACTAATTCCAATTGCTGCCATTACATTTTCAATATTGCAAATCCCCACCAGATTCATATCTGTCTTTACATTCAAAAGACGCTTTACTGTGCCATTCGTAGCTAGATAAATTTCCTCTCCTTGACAATAAAGACCATTTTCTAATTTTTGTGCTGATGAAAAATAGATTACTTTCGCTGGACATCTCTCTCCAAATTTTCTAGTATATTCATTCTCATAATTCAGAATACAAAAATCCGATTTCGTCTGATTTCGTGTCACTGCTTCTTTTGCCAACACATAATTTTCCATTGTGTGATGACGATTTAAATGATCTGGAGTAATATTTAAAATTGCCGATACTTGTGGGTGGAAATCTTCAATAGTCTCAAGCTGAAAACTCGATATTTCTGCAACCGATATTGTATCCTCACACATAAACGGCGCTGCTTCCGTGTATGGATTTCCAATATTGCCTACAATATAGGCATCATTATAGTACTCTTGCATAATCTGTCCTACCAATGATGTTGTTGTTGTCTTTCCATTCGTTCCTGTAATTGCAAGCACTCTGCCCTTTGCATAGTGATAAGCAAGTTCAATCTCTCCCCAGATATGGATTCCTCGCGTCTTCATATACATCACAAAATCCGCATCAACAGGAACGCCTGGACTTAGCACTGCTAGTTCCACACCATCTATAATTTTGTCTGGAAAAGTTCCAATATAAAACTCTGCCTGCGTGTCATGTCCCAGACGTTCTTGCATCAGAGCCTTCACTGACTTGATATCTGTCTTTTCATTTCCATCATATAAAACTGGCAATGCACCGTTTTTCTCAAGCAGCACAGCAGAACCAATGCCACTTTTTCCAGTTCCGACTACTATCACACGTCTATTTCTAATCTCAATCATAATTCCTTCTTCAACCCTTCCCTTATTATAGCAAACATATATTCTATTGATAACCAATCTCGTCAAGATATGGAAGAATATTTTCAAACAATTGGCGCACAACTGGCGCTGCTATCTGCCCTCCATAATAAGTTCCTTGTGGCGTGTCAATGATGGCAAGCGCCATAACTTTTGGATTATCTGCTGGTGCAAATCCCAGAAAAGAAGCGATATATCTTCCACTTCCTCGCGGAAGCGTCTGACTTGTAGCCGTTTTTCCGCCTATCCGAAATCCTTCTACATAACCATTTTTACCGCCGCCATTCTCCACAACCTGCTCCAAAACATATTTCAATTTTTCAGTTGTCTCTGTTGACAAAATCCCTTCTGATATTGGATATGTGAACTCATCAACAGATGTGCCATCTGCATTTATTGCCTTAACCCCAAAATGGGGCGTCACCAAATTTCCGCCATTAATCAATCCTGCCACTGTCGTCATCAACCGCACTGGCGTAATCTGAAAAGACTGCCCGAATGAAATTGTTGCAAGTTCCACATTACCAATTTTATCCAACTGATGCATAATCGTTCCTGCCTCCCCTGGCAGGTCAATTCCTGTCTTTTGTTTCAAGCCAAATTTTGTAAAATACTCATAATAACGCTCTATGCCAATTCTTAATCCTACCGCAATAAATACTGGATTACAGGAGTTCATAACCGCATGCGTAAAATCTTCTGCGCCATGTCCAGCAACCTTATGACAACGAATTTTCCGGTCATCTACAACAATAAATCCCGGACAGGAGAAATTATCTTCCAGACGAACTGCACCACTTTCTAGTCCTGCCGCTGCCGTGATAATTTTAAATGTAGACCCTGGTTCATAAGTGTCATTAATACAGCCATTTCTCCACATTTTATTTAACAAATCTTGTGTGCTTTCCTTGGTAGTCTCTTGCTGTATTTGAAACTCCTCTATTAATGTATATGGCTCGTTTAAGTGAAATTCCGGTATATCCACCATCGCAAGAATCTCGCCATTGTTGACATTCATCACAATAATAGATACTCCTGCTGCCTGCTTTGTCTCATATGCTTGCTTTGCAAGTTGTTCCGCATATTTTTGAATATTCACATCGAGACTGATATAAAGATCCTTGCCTGCAATGGGTTCTTTTCTTCGCTCTCCCATACCATCAAGCTCAATTCCTCGAGCGTCTGTCAATGTAAGAATCTGTCCTTTTTTACCTGTCAAATACTTCTCATAAGTTACTTCCAAACCAATAATGCCCTGATTATCTCCCCCAGTAAAACCTAACACCTTAGATGCCAAAGTATCATATGGATAATACCGCTTGTAGTCTTCATCCACTTTCACTCCTGCCATATCATAATTTCGTATCCTATCCCCGACTTCTTTCTCCACATTGCTTTTGATACGCTCTCTGGCGCTGTATTTCTCTACACGCTTACGCACATACTCCTCAGAAAGCCCTAATTCACGACACAACATATCAATTACCTGTTCTGGCTCTTGAATTTGACTATGAATCACAGATATCGTACAGACAGTCTTATTGTCTGCTAAGACAGTTCCTGTCGCGTCAATAATTCTTCCCCTTGCAGCTTTAATATCGCGTTCCCGCTCATGCAAATCAGTAGCACGTGCCGTGTAATAATCTGAGCACATTAACATCAGATATCCTACACGCACACCAAGCAACAAAAGTGTCACTACAGACACAACACACAGTACAAAAGTCTTTTTTTTCTGTATGGTCATATTCCGTCTTCCTGTACTGTTCTGACTCGTCATTCTTACCTCTACAATCATAAAATTTTTATATTACTACTATTTTATGAATATAGCGTTCTATATATGTTAAAACAAATCCGCTCAGTTCTGAGGAGGACTACCTCCTCCACCTCCTGAACTGTCATCCTCCCCCTCTATATTGTAGTCCATCTGCGCCTTTTCCCCGGTGATCGGATTAACCAGCTCTCCTGTATCAGGATCAACCACATAGGCAGGTGTACCACCACTTTCTTCTCCAGATGGACTATTGTTCCCTTCATTTGGTGCCTGTTCTCCTTCAGGAGTATTGCCATCTTCGTCTTGTGGAGTTTCCTCTTGCACTACACCTCCAAGAAGCCTGTCAATCTCCTCCTGTTCTGCGATAGTCATCTCCTCTGTCTTAGCAATGTGAAGATACGGAAGCACCTCTGTCAAAATATTTCTAACAATTCCTGTCGCGTATGTCGCATGTGGCTGGTCTGCCACATTTGGCCGATCCACTACACAATAGATTGCAATCTGAGGATCATCTGCCGGAGCAAATCCAATAAAAGAAACAACATAATTCGTATGATCACGTGGAACCATCTCTGCAGTTCCTGTCTTACCGCCTATTGCATATCCCGCTGGACGCGCAGACCGTCCTGTTCCCTGTGCAACCGAAGCGTACAGATATTGACGCATCTGCTCGGAAGTCGTTGCTGATATTGTCTGTTTTAGTATTCTTGGTTCAATATTTTTGATTGTATCACCATTGGAATTTGTAATCTTACTGACCACATGTGGTTCATAGTAATATCCCCCATTGACAATAGAAGAAAATGCTGTAATCATCTCAATCATTGTGACATTATATCCTTGTCCAAAAGAAGCCGTCGCAAGTTCTGAAGTATTCATAGTATTTTCATTAAACACTACTGATGCTGTTATCGCTTCACCAGCAAGATCAATATTTGTCTTTAAACCAATATTAAAAATCTGTTCAAACTGCAACAGCAGTTTCTTACCGATTGCCTCTCCCATTTTCATAAACGCCACATTGCAGGACTGTTCCAAAGCACCACTAACACCTAAGGTCCCATGACCAGAACGGACATTACAGCGAATATCATGCCCCCCCACATTTAACACACCGCCACACAAGTACGATTCATTTCCAAGAATCCTCCCCGTCTCAATTCCCGTAGCCAGCGTAATTGCCTTCGCTGTAGACCCTGGCTCATAAGTATCCGATATACAAAAATTACGCCATAATGCATTTAACACTTTATAATATGCTTCTTGGTCTGACTCCAATTCTGCAATCTCTTGTTCTGTGTAATAAGCAGATATGTCTCTTGGATTATTCAGATCAAAGTCTGGATAAGTCGCCATTGACTTAATATCACCGTTTGTGCAATCCTGAATAATCACAGCAATATTGTAGGCGCCAGACCCTTCTCTTGCTTCATTTAAATGTTCCTCGTTAAACTGCTTAATATATTTCTCGCAAATAGCTTGAATATTCGCATCAATAGTAGTCACAAGGGTACTCCCATCCACTGCTGGCACTGTAGTACGTTCTAATGTTGAATCATCATTGAGATATCCATACTCTCTCCCATTCGTTCCATTAAGCGTATCATTATAGTATTCTTCTAAGCCGAATGTACCATTATTGTCTGTCCCCGTAAAACCAATCACATCACAAGCAAGTGTCTTATTAGGATAGCGTCTAATATATTCCTCCTCAAACCACACACCATTAATCATACCCATCTTCTCGTCTCCCTTTCTTTTGGAGGCTTCTTCATTGTGTGTATTTTTCCGCTCCAAAAAAGGACTCATCTCATCATAGGTAATTCTTTTCTTAAGCACGCGATACTGTGAGTTGGGATTTTCTTTTACAAACTTTTTTAAATCCGACAAATTAAGTCCAAAACACTCCGAAAGCGCATTCAATGTAGGTTCCTCATTCAGCGCATCATCAAGCATAACTTTACAGTCAAGAATTACATTGTACACTTTCTCACTTGCCGCAAGGATTGTTCCGTTCGCATCAAGGATGCTTCCCCGTTTAAAGGGCAGTGTCTTAGAATCATAGCGTTGTTGTGATAAAATCTTCTTTTGATATGCATTCTGATTATCTCGAGCAAGCACATACAAACGTCCCCCCAATCCCGCAAAAGCCAGCAGTATGATCATCATCATCACTGCCAGCTTCATTGATTTCACTTTGTTTAAACTTGCTCTGTGTCTCCGTCTCCTTTTTCTGTCGGCTCTTGTGCTGACTCTTTGATTTCTACGTCTCTCTGCCATCAAATTCACCTGCACTTATCGTATTTTACTCGGGTAATGCCCCATACTGACGCACATAATCATTTCCCTCACCAGTGTACTCGACAACCTGTCCCTCTTTCGCATATTTCATTCCAAGCTCATTGACTGCAATACGCTTGATTTCCTCTAAGTCAATACTACTCATAATTTTTGTGTAAGTCTCATCATTTGCAAGACGCATTTCATTTAGTTGACTCTCAAGTTTAGAAATACTTGTAATATGATTCGTTATATCCGATTGCAGCTTTACATAACCTATAAGTACCACACAAACTATCACAAACGCCACTGCCGCTACTGCAATATAGCCTTTGTTCATTGGAACAGCTTTTATTTTGGTTCGACGTGCAGACTGTGCGTGGGAAACTGGTCTTTTCTTTTCCCGTCTAGCAGGAGCAGTTTGCAGTTTTCTAACTGCACTTCCTTCTACATAACTATAACTTTTATTGGAATTTCGCGTTCTGCTCTGACTGCCTGTGCTTTGTCTTGTCCTTGTTGAATTGGCATGTCTCATTCTAAACATATCCTTTCCTTAGGGACTATTAAAAAATTATTTCTTAACAGTTCCTTAAATCCGCTCAAAAACTCTGAGCTTTGCACTCTTTGAACGCGGGTTCGCCTCTATTTCTTCCGACGAAGGCAAAGTTGGCTTACGTGATATCACCTTCCCATAAGGAATTTTTCCACAGACACACACTGGAAATTCTGGCGGACATGTACACGGATTTTCCATTTCTCTAAAAAAATTTTTTACAATCCGATCTTCCAATGAATGAAATGTAATAATACACAGTCTCCCCTGTGAATTTAACAGATGAATCATACTGTCCAGAGATTCCTTGAGCACCTCCAGCTCACGGTTACATTCTATGCGAAGCGCCTGAAAGGTTCTTTTGGAAGGATGTCCTCCTGAGATGCGCATCTTTGCTGGAATCGCCGCCTTAATAATTTCATTTAACTCAAACGTTGTCTCTATAGGCTTGTGTTTCCTCGCCTGAACAATATGTTTTGCAATATTTTTTGCAAATTGATCTTCTCCGTAATTTTTAATAACTTGATATAACGCTTGTTCCTCATAATCATTGACGATATCTCTCGCTGTCAATTTCTGCCGCTGATCCATGCGCATATCCAGAGGGGTATCTTGCTTGTAGGTAAACCCACGTTCCACCGCGTCCAGCTGATACGATGACACACCCAAATCGAGAATTATGCCATCCACATACTTTACTCCGCTTTCCTTAAGTAACTCTCCTGCATTACAGTAATTATCTCTAAAAATCGTAACTTTTTCCTTAAATTTCTCTAGTCTTTTGCTGGCCGCTTCTATGGCTGCCTCATCTTGATCTATTCCATAAAAGTGTCCTTTATCCCCTAATCTGCTACACACCTCAAAGGCATGTCCTCCGCCCCCAAGCGTACCGTCCAGATAAACGCCATCAGGTTTGATCTCCAGTGCTTTGATTGTATCTTCAAGCAATACAGATGTGTGCTTAAATTCCATCTCCATACCACGGTTCCTTTCTGCGGATACATATTAAATCATCTGCCCAAATTCAGACATATGTTCTGCAATCTCCTCCATATCGTCGTACTCCAAAGTTTCCTCCCATCGGACTTTATTCCAAATCTCAATTCGTCTACCGACTCCTGCAAGAACTACTTCTTTATCTAATCCTGCAAACTCCCTCAACACAAACGGTATTAGTATTCTTCCCTGTTTGTCCACCTCGACGCTGGCTGCACCTGCCAGGAAAAAGCGAACAAATTTCCGGGCTTCCTTGTTCGTAAGCGGCAAGGTTTTTAGTTTGTCCTCAAAAGTAGACCATTCCATATTGTCATACACAAACAAGCAACCATCAAGTCCTTTCGTCACCACAAAACTATCTCCTAAAGCTTCACGGAATTTAGCGGGAATGATGAGCCTGCCCTTGGTATCAATTGTATGATTGTATTCACCCATGAACATTCAATCACCACCACTTCACGCCACTTTATTCCACTCTATGCCACTTTTATTTTTATTTTACATGAAAAGAAATAAAATAACAAGTGTTTATTTCGTATAGCAAAAAAATTTATAATTTTTGTTCTTACTTTTTTTACAAAAAAATGTATATTATGTTCAAAATAATCACCACTTTTTGTAAAACGACATAAAAAAAGGAGACCATTCTTGTTGAAATGCAACAACAACCATCTCCATTTTTATAAAATTTTCTTTTACCTACCCAACCAGATCGAATAAACTTATCTGATTTGATTCTGGAATATCACCCAAAAGCCCTAAATCCGCCATTAAATCTATCACTGTTTTAGACACTTTTGTTCGACTCCGAAAATCATCTTTTGACAAAAATGGCCCGTCCTTTGCCGCCTCCATAATCGCATCTGCTGCCTTCTCACCAAGCCCTTCAATGCTGCTCAATGATGGCATCACTTTATTGTTGACAATCTGAAAATTCCGCGAGTGTGCCTTGAAAATATCTATCGGCTCAAATGCAAATCCCCTCGCATACATTTCTTGCACAATGCGCATATCTTTTAGCGCGTCCTGTTCCTTATTAGAAAGACTATCACTGCGTTTTCTATACTCTGCCATAACACGCTCTAGGTGTTCACGCCCCAGACACATTATCTCATAGGAAAATGCCGAAGCTCGAATACTAAAAAAAGCACAATAATACGCCAATGGATAATTAATTTTGCAATACGCAATGCGCCAGCCCATCATAACATATGCCGCCGCATGTGCCTTGGGAAACATATACTGAATCTTCTCACACGACCACACATACCAATCTGGCACATTATGATCCAACATATCTTGCTTCCACTCAGCCCAATTGCCACACTTACCTTTAGCAACAGTTCCTTTTCGCACTGCCTCCATAATCTTAAAGGATTCCTCAGAATCTAGCCCCATACCAATCAGATATGTCATAATATCATCACGTGTACAAATTGCTGTGGAAATCGTTGCTTTTCCTTCTTGAATCAATGTCTGTGCATTGCCAAGCCAAACATCAGTTCCATGTGACAAGCCCGAGATCCGAACGAGATCCGAAAAATATTTTGGCTGCGCGTCAATAACCATCTGCATTGCAAAGTCTGTACCAAACTCTGGAATACCAAGACACCCTAGCTTACATCCGCCAATATCCTCTGGCGTAATATCAAGTGCTGATGTATTCTGGAAAAGAGACATAACTTTCTTGTCATCAAGTGGTATTGTTGTTGGGTCAATTCCCGTTAAATCTTGTAGCATACGAATCATTGTCGGATCATCATGCCCGAGAATGTCAAGTTTTAACAGATTGTGGTCAATTGAATGGTAATCGAAATGTGTTGTGATTGTATCTGTTGTCATATCGTTTGCAGGATGCTGAACAGGCGTAAAAGAATTTATTTCCTCGCCTACCGGCAATACAACAATTCCGCCAGGGTGCTGTCCTGTGGTGCGCCGCACCCCTACACACCCCTCCACAATGCGATTGATTTCACTCGTTCTCTTATGCTTGCCGCGCTCCTCATAATAATTTTTCACATACCCAAAAGCCGTCTTGTCTGCCAATGTACCAATTGTCCCAGCACGAAAGGTTTGACCATATCCAAAAATAACCTCTGTGTACTTGTGTGCTTTACTCTGATATTCTCCCGAAAAATTTAAATCAATGTCTGGTTCCTTGTTTCCTTTAAAACCAAGAAACGTCTCAAACGGAATGTCAAAACCATCTTTGATTAATTTTTCTCCGCAGATTGGACAAAGTTTGTCAGGCATATCACAGCCCGCCATTCCAGCAAATTTTTTGACTTCTTCCGAATAAAAATCACTGTAGTGGCGATTTTTGCAATAATAATGTGGACTAAGTGGATTCACTTCCGTGATTCCTGCCATTGTCGCTACAAAGGAAGATCCAACGGACCCACGTGATCCCACAAGATAACCATCCTCTACAGATTTCCACACAAGTTTTTGCGCAATAATATACATCACGGCAAATCCATTGCTAATAATTGAGTTTAACTCTCGCTTTAGCCTTGCCTCCACAATATCTGGAAGCTCATCACCATACATCTCATGCGCTTTCCTATAGCAAATATCCGTAAGCTGTTGGTCGCTATTCTCAATCACTGGTGGACATTTATCTGGACGCACTGGCGCGATTCTATCACACATATCTGCAATCATATTTGTATTTGTGATTACGATCTCCTCCGCCTTTTCACTGCCTAAATAATATGAAAATTCATTCAACATCTCCTCCGTCGTGCGCAGATATAACGGCGCCTGATCATCCGCATCCTTAAATCCCTTTCCTGTCATTATAATGCGCCTGTACACCTCATCCTCAGGGTCAAGAAAATGTACATCACAAGTAGCAACCACTGGTTTTTGAAACTGCTCTCCAAGCTTGACAACTCGTTTATTTAATGCGATTAAATCTTCTTCCGAGTTAATATCCCTGTATCTCTCCGATTCTATCATAAAACGATTATTACCAATTGGCTGAATCTCAAGATAATCATAAAAATCCACAATGCAAGCAATCTGTTCCTCGTTCTGCCCGTCCAATATCGCGCGGAATAATTCCCCTGCTTCACAAGCACTTCCTAAAATAAGTCCCTCCCGATACTTCATAATCAGACTTTTGGGAATCAATGGTCTTTTATAAAAATATGTTAAATGAGATTCTGATACAAGCCTGTACAGATTAATACGCCCTGTTTGATTTTTGGCCAGTATAATAATGTGAAATGAATGAAGTTTTCTGATTGCCTCCACGCTCGACTTTCCCATATCATTCATCGCTTCAAGTGTGTAAATTTCCTCCTTCGCCAGCATCTCTATAAACTTCAAAAAAATTTCTGCGGTACACTCTGCATCATCAACTGCCCTATGATGATTTTCCAGTGAAATCTTTAGTGTTTTTGCAACTGCATCCAGTGTGTATTTTGCTTGTCCTGTCAACAGCATCCGCGCAATTCCAACAGTATCCACGTAGGTAAAATTCACTGCAATCTGTTGTCTTTTTGCATTTTCTTTGATAAAACTCACATCAAAATTTGCATTGTGCGCCACAAGAGCTGCATCCCCCACAAACTTCAGAAACTTTGGCAGAACTGTCTCAATTGTTTCCGCATCCATCACCATACTATCATTGATACTGGTCAGCTTTTCAATTTCAAATGGTATTGGCACCTCTGGATTAACAAAAGTCGAAAAACGGTCCGTAATTTGTCCATTTTCTACTTTTACAGCTCCAATCTCTATAATCCGGTTTGTGACTGGTGAAAATCCTGTCGTCTCAATATCAAAAACCACAAACGTATCACCGAGGGACTGTCCCTTGTCATTTGTCACAATCTCCTTGAGGTCGTCAACCAAATATCCTTCTACCCCATAGATAACCTTAAAATCATCTCCATGCTCAAGGGCGTGATTTGCATCTGGAAACGCCTGCACACAACCATGGTCTGTAATGGCAAGCGCCTTATGTCCCCACTTTTTGGCACGTTTGATAATATCCTTGACATCAGAAACTCCATCCATATCACTCATCTTAGTATGACAGTGCAACTCCACACGTTTTCTGGCACTATTATCCATGCGTGCTGTTGTAAAATCAGGAATTTTCATTACACCGACAACAGAACCAATTGTCAATTCTCTATCAAATGTATCATTTACTGTGACACCCTTTATTTTCAAAAACGCACCGACTTTTAAATCTGTCATAAGTTGTGTAAGATGCTCATTATGTATAAACATTTTTACTTTAATAGTGTCTGTAAAATCTGTGATTTCAAAGCTTACAATTGTACGTTCATTACGGATTTCGCGGGTTTCCAATGCGCGCACTTTGCCCTTTATCACCACTTCACCCATCTCACCCCAGATTTCTTCGATATTAATGCTCTCATCCTCAAAATCACGCCCAAAAATAACATTAGGATTGTCAGAACGCTTTAATGTCCTTCGCAGCATCCCCTTGTCTCCACCCTTGTCAAATCTACTATAAGATTTTCGCTCTGTTATGGATGCAGCAGTGGTATCTTTGGGCTTTGCTGCTATAGTAGTCTTTGGCTTCTCTAAAGCAATCTCTGTATTCTCCTTTGGTTTTGGCATTGGCAAAGGTTGCGACAATTCTTCCTGTGCGATTTCGGTGTTTCCTTCAAAACGGTTACTAATAACTTCCACAATTTTTCGGATGCGAAGTTCATCTTCTCTCTTATATTTGCCCATTGCAGCTTCTTTGTATACTGTTTGAAACTTTACCTGAAAACCACAGCGTTCATTCAATACCTTGTCCAAAATGCCAATCAACTCATCCTCCTTAGACTTTGCAATCACGCTGTCCTCAAGTACAAGTTCCATAAGCATTTCTTCTGGAAAACGAATATCAGCTTGGCGAAACATTGTATAGAGTATATGGTCACACTCTTTTATTTCCATTAAAATGCTTTCTCGATACAGTTCCATCAACTTTTCTGGATTGTATTGCCCAGAAAGAACAAATCGCTCATATAATTTGATAAAAATATAATCCCGCGGAAAAAATTGTTTTTTAATCTCCTTTTCTACAGCATATACAAGTTCTTTCTCAATTAACCGCTCACTTCTGAAATAAATGCGCAACAAGTCTTTTCGCTTTGTCGCAGTGATTCGTTCTACTATCGCCTGTCCAAATAAATCCTTTTGCATGCCATTTAATTCCAGATTTGGAAATGCCTCGAAAAATTTCTTTTCCATTCTTCCTCCCAGCCTACTTCCAATGGTCTAACTCATACTTTAATGTCTCCAAAAGTTTATTTTCTGGTACTTTTTTGACAATTTCACCCTTTTTGATAAGAAGCCCTTCACTGATGCCTCCTGCAATCCCAATATCTGCCTCTTTCGCCTCTCCTGGTCCATTGACAGCACACCCCATCACAGCCACCTTGATATTGAGATTATAACCCTGTACCATTGTTTCCACTTGATTTGCCAATCCAATCAAGTCAATATTTGTCCTTCCGCACGTAGGACAAGAAACCACTTCAATGCCACCAGTCCGCAACCCTAACGTGTGCAATATCAATTTTGCAGATTTAATTTCCTCAACAGGGTCTCCAGTAAGAGACACACGAATTGTGTCACCAATTCCCTGATTCAAAATAATGCCAAGCCCCACTGCTGATTTTATATTTCCACTTGTCACTGTACCTGCTTCTGTAATGCCTACATGTAATGGGTACTGTGTCTTGTCAGCAAGTAGTTCATGTGCTTTTACACACATCATAACATCAGATGATTTAATACTAATCACAAGATTATCATATCCCAAATCCTCAATAATATGCACTTTATCCAATGCACTTTCCACAATCCCTTCCGCAGTGACACCACTATACTTTTCTATTAGTTCTTTTTCTAACGAGCCACTGTTCACACCCACGCGAATTGGTATCATTCGCTCTTTAGCAACGCGCACAACTTCAGCAACTTTTTCCCTATTTCCAATATTTCCTGGGTTTATTCGAATCTTATCAGCGCCATATTCCATAGAAGCAATCGCCATCTTATAATCAAAATGAATATCTGCCACCAACGGAATTGTTATCTCTTTTTTAATCAATGCAATCGCCTTTGCTGCTTCCATATCTGGAACAGTGCATCGAACAATGTCGCAACCGGCTTCAGTAAGGCGCTGAATCTGCGCTACAGTTGCCGCCACATCATAAGTCTTTGTGTTTGTCATTGATTGAATCAAAATTGGATTTCCACCACCAATAACACGATTCCCAATGTGTACCACCCTCGTTTTATCTCGATACATTTCTTCCTCCTATTTTAAGTCTCACATCAACCCTTCCAATACCATTCTTAATATAGAACATATATTTGTAAACACTCTGGACATTGGCTGGACTGACACTGTTTTTCTTATAATATTTAATGCATAAAAATCCTTGAAATATCATTATACAATACAAATACCATCAATACCATCAAGGCGACAAATCCAATAAAGTGTACCAATCCTTCCTTATCAGGAGAGACCGGTTTACCGCGAACGACTTCAACAAACAGAAACAACAATCTTCCGCCATCAAGCGCTGGTAATGGCAACAGATTCATAATACCGAGATTCACACTGAGCAGTACTGCAAAATTAATCATAGTAAGCACTACTGTTGGCAAACCATATGGTTTTGTCACTTCAATCGTCTCATCAATTGTCGCTGCAATGCCAACTGGACCAGATAAATCATTTGCAGAAAGTTTTCCTTGTACCAACATCAAAAGACTTTTAATTGTCGTCTTAAACCAATAACGCACCTCGTAGATACTGTATTTAATCAAGTCCAGACCTTTGCATTTGATTGTCTCCCCAATTGTAAATCCAATATAATACCGATTATCCTGTTCACTAAATTTTGGTGTGACCACTGTTGTATATTTTGCACCGTCTCGCTTATACTCAATCTCCATTGGCTCCCCACCGCTCAATGCAGACGCAAAAGTCACTTCTCCTTGTAGATAAATACGTTCTCCGTCAATCTTTGTGATAATATCGCCTTCTTGTAGTCCTGCCTCCAGCGCCGGATACCCTTCTGTCAGAGAATTAATTGTTGGAATCACCTCACCTGAAAATCCAACCACAATCAGAGATAGCAAAAATGCAAGAATAACATTAAAAAATGGTCCTGCAAAAACAGTTGCAATCCTTGACCAAACATTTGCATCATTAAATGCACCTTCTGGTTTTTCCTGATTTTTTTCATCGTCAGACGTTGTTGAGTAAATACCATCCTCACCCTCAAACATACAAGCGCCACCAATTGGCAGCAGTTTGAGCACATATTTTGTTTCACCTTTTGTAAATTTAATAATATCTGGTCCCATACCAATTGAAAACTGTAATACCTTAATGCCATTTAACTTTGCAATTAAAAAGTGACCTAGCTCATGTGCAATCACCACCACCCCAAAAATTAGCACAAACACAATTATTGTGACAATCATTCCTTATTTTTTCCTCCTGTTTTTATCCTTAATAAACTTTTAATTTTTTTATATTTGATATTGCGAGAAAATCTATAAAAACTAATAATAAATCTTTTCCATAAATTTAGTATTAATCAATTCATAAGTTTCTTGCTCTGTCCTTAAAATATCCTCTACATTCGGATTTTCTATCCTGTGATGCGCATCCATACACATTTCAATTATCTCAGGAATCTGTAAAAATTGAACTTTTCTATCTAAGAATAGACTCACTGCCTTTTCATTTGCCGCATTAAACACTGTTGGCATACTGCCACCATCTACTGCTGCTCGCATTGCTAATTTTAATCCCACGAAAGTCTCCATATCTGGCTTCTCAAAAGTAATATTTCCAAGCGCATAGAAATCAACCTTTTTTCCTGCCATTGGACGCCTATCTGGATAAAACAACGCATATTGTATTGGAAGTTTCATATCAGGAGTTCCTAATTGTGCTATAATCCCACCATCCACATATTCTACCATGGAATGAATAATACTCTGTGGATGCACCACAACCTGAATCTGGTTCAAATCAACACCAAAAAGCCATTTCGCTTCCATAACCTCAAGCCCTTTATTGACAAGCGTTGCTGAATCAATTGTGATCTTGTGTCCCATAGACCAATTTGGGTGTTTTAATGCATCCTCAAGCTGTACCTGCGATAGTTCCTGTCTAGTTCTTCCTCGAAATGGTCCTCCAGATGCCGTAATCAAAAGCTTACTAACGCTCTCTTTATTCTCTCCTTGCAATGACTGAAAAATAGCACTATGCTCGCTGTCAACCGGCAAAATTGACACACCCATCTTAGCTGCAAGTGGCATAATAATATGTCCTGCGGTCACCAACGTCTCCTTATTTGCCAAAGCGATATCCTTTCTCTTTTTTATTGCAGCAATTGTCGGCTGAATACCGATCATACCAACAATCGCTGTCACAAGAATCTCTGAATCCTCCATCTCAGCAACAGCAAGCAACCCTTCCATGCCTGGTACAATCTGCACTTCCATATCTGCCAATCTTATCTTTAATTCTCTACATGCTGCCTCATTCTGTAGCGAAACTAATCGTGGACGAAACTCCCTTACTTGTTTTTCCAGCAGATCAATATTTGTCCCTGCTGTTAATCCCACCACTTGCAAATCTGGATTATCACGTACAATTTCAAGCGTCTGTGTACCAATCGATCCCGTAGAACCAAGTATTGCTATTTTCTTCACAAAGTTCTCCTCCTTATTATATTCCCAAAACAATTCATCCATGCCCATTCATAAGAATCGTAATTAAAAAATAAGTGATCGGTGCTGTAAAAATTACACTGTCGAATCGATCCATAATACCACCATGCCCTGGTATTAATTTTCCATAATCCTTAATCTCATGATTTCGTTTAATCGCTGACGCCGCCAAATCTCCTACCTGTGATATGACAGAGCCAACACCACCAACCACTGCTAGTATTACCATATACTGCTCTTGTCCAAGTGTACTATCCAAATAGGCACCAAACAATACGCCAAACAATGCAGCGCCCACAATACCACCTACTGAACCCTCAATGGACTTCTTTGGGCTCAACACTGGCGCAAGTTTATGTCTGCCAATCATCACACCAGTTAGATAAGCAAAAGTATCTGATATCCAAGAACTAATAAAGATCATCCACACCAAGTAGATTCCATTTTCAAGCTCCCTCGTCAAAAATACAAAGGACAACATCACTGGCGCATAAATTAATGCAAAATATGCATTCATCACTTGATTCGCGTGGTACTTTGGAAAGCCAAACACATACACAGACATAATTGCAATCATTGCCAAAAGAATGGCCATCACGGCATATGAAGCACTTTGCATAAAATAAAGGATAAAATAATAGCAGGTAATCACTGCAATCCCTGCGATTTCAAGTGCATTTGGCTTCTGTCCCTCTCTGACACCACACGCTTTTGTCAACTCTAAAAAGCCAATCATTGAAATCACATATAATACAGCCGCCAATATGATACCTCCTGGCAAAATAGACACAAGTGCCGCTATTACAATAATAATTGCGCTAACTGTTCTCTCCTTGCTTATTTTTCCAAGAATATTAGACGCCATTTATGCCTCCTCCTTCACAAGTCCATACCTTCGATCTCTATTTTGATAGACCTCCACCGCCTTGGCAAGCTCATTTTTGTCAAAATCTGGCCACAACACCGGCGTAAAATAAAGTTCCGCATAAGAAGTTTGCCACAACAAAAAGTTTGATATTCGTTGCTCACCTGATGTCCGAATCAATAAATCAGGATCGGGAAGTCCTGCCGTATCAAGCTGTGCAGCAATACTGTCCTCAACAATGTCCTCAGGTTTTAAAGTTCCTGCCGTCACCTGTTCTGCCAGTTTTGTGACAGCCCTTCGTAGTTCGTCACGCCCTCCGTAATTAATTGCAATCTGAAAATGAAGCCCTGTATTATTCTGTGTGGCTTGTTCCAACTCTGCAATGCTTGCTTGCAAGTCCTCCGCAAGTCTTGTCTTATCACCGATCACCCGCACGCACATATTATTTTTCTGTGCCCGCTTAATACTATTCTTCATATAATTTCTAAGTAGGTTCATCAGCGTTACCACTTCATTGTCCGGCCGTGTCCAATTCTCTGTTGAAAATGCGTATATTGTGAGATAATTAATTCCCATATTGTACGCATCCTCACAAATTTGTTCGACAGTTTTTGCTCCCTGTACATGCCCAGCAGTGCGCGGAAGCCCTTTTGCTTTCGCCCACCGCCCATTTCCATCCAGAATAATCGCCACATGATTCGGTACGTTCATAATATATTTCCTTTCTTATTTTCTCTACATCATCAACATGTACAATCTAAGCAGGAAAATAATCTTCCATATTTACATGTACATCGCTTGCCTTAACGGTTTATTTCCTTTACACAGGTCTGTGCATAAAACAGGAGGGCACTACATCCCTTATGCACGCCCCCCTACCGTTCATTTATACCGTAAGCACCTCTTTTGATTTATCTTCGATTGCCTTGTCAACATCCTTAATATATTTATCTGTAAGTTTCTGAACTGCATCTTCCAAATCTTTGATTTCATCTTCAGACACTTCAGATTTTGCAAGCTTCTTAAACGAGTCATTTGCATCCCGTCTAATATTGCGGACCACTACCTTACACTCCTCACCTTTTTTCTTAATATCTTTCACAAGCTCTTTTCTGCGTTCCTCTGTCAATTCTGGAAATACCAGGCGAATCACCGCACCGTCATTATTTGGGGTAATTCCAATATCAGAAGCCATAATTGCCTTTTCTATCTCTTTGATTAGGCTTTTTTCCCACGGTGCAATCTGAATCATTCTAGCCTCTGGAACAGTAATATTGCCAACTTGCTGAATTGGCGTTGGGGTTCCATAATAATTGACTTTTAACTTATCAAGTACGTGTGGATTTGCACGTCCTGCACGAATTGTCTGATAGTCTGATAAGAGAAAGTCAAGTGCTTTCTGCATTTTGTCATCATATGTTTTTACTCTTGCGTCCATTTTCTGTCTCCTCCTGATTTCTGATTCTTAATTTACTCTAAATCGATAGCTACAGTAACCTGTCTCTGTGGAATCAGACTGTAATTACAGTGCCATTTGATTTTCCTTTTACTGTATTGATAATACTTTTCTCCTCATTTAATCCAAAGATGGTCATTGGCATTTTGTTTTCCATGCAGAGCACTGCCGCCGCAAGATCCATCACACCGAGCTGTTTGTCTACTACTTCCTTAATGGGAATCGTATCATACTTCTTTGCTTCTTTATTGAGTTTTGGATCAGAATCATACACGCCATCTACTGCTCGCGCAGAGAGAATCATATCTGCCTCAATCTCAACAGCTCTGAGAACAGTCCCCATATCGGTTGAAAAATATGGATGACCAATACCTCCTGCAAAAAACACAACCTTACCCGCATCGAGTGCTGATAGTGCTTTGTCCTTTGAAAAGACTTCTGTAAAAGAAGCACATGGAAACGGTGTAAATATTTCAGTTCCCATACCTACATACCGAAAAATCTCTGATACATAGATACAATTCATAACTGTGGCAAGCATACCAATTTGATCTGCTTTTGTCCGATCAATTGTGTCACTTGTTCTTCCTCTCCAGAAATTTCCACCGCCAATCACAATTGCTACTTGTACCCCAGTGTCCACAATCTCCTTTACCTGTCTTGCCACTGCCAATACTGTTGGCTCATCAAACCCTGTTTTTTTATCCCCTGCAAGCGCTTCTCCGCTCAGCTTTAACAATATTCTTTTCATATCCTGCCAGCTCCCGCTCTACTCTATTTTTCTACTCTTTTTCACATCATCAAAGAATGCCATAGGATTTACGTCAGCATAGCACTGAGAACACATTCCTTCAATCACTGCGCCGTTATTAATCTGTACAGACTTCGATTTAATATTACCCATCACAATCGCTGATGCGTCAAGAATAACTGGCCCTTGCACATCAATATCTCCTTTTACCGCGCCTGCAATCACTGCACTCGCCGCAAAAATATTGCCAATTACTACAGAACTCTGCCCAATTTTTACACTGCCACTGCTTCGTACCTCTCCGTTGATTTGCGCGGAATCCGCATAAATCTCCGCTGCTGTGGAATTTCCGGTAATGCTTCCTGTAACCTTCAACTTCCCAAGAATCTCAATATTTCCTGTAACAGTTCCTATCAGATTCATGTTGCCACTGCTTGTCACATCACCAACAATACTCATTTTTGAGGTAATAATTGCTGTATCTGTCGGTGTTACAATCGGTTCAAAATTGTCCACCGACGTTGTCACTGGAGATGTATCCGCAGGTTCCTCTATATTCTGCTCCTCTACATTCAATGCCTGTTCACACTCCACTTCTTGATCCTGATCTTCCGACGCTGCTATTTCTATTGTCTCTTGCTCCAATTCAGCAGAAGTGTCCATATCATTCCCCTCTATTTCTGTTACATCATTTATGGTATCTGTCATATCAACTTCTTCCTGCATTGTATTCTCCTGAAGATCAGTTGGCTTTACCAGCTCATCATCAATCGCAGCTACATTCTTTTCTAACATAGCCTCAAGATCTGCAAAGTCCGTATCTTCAGCAGCGCCAAATAAATCCCCTGAATCCTGTTCCTCCACATTGTCAAGACTTAGTTCAGTCATCGCATCATCTGCTTCCAGATCACTTACTGTCTGTGATAAATCCTGCTTTAAATCCTGAAAAAAACCCATAATAATTTATCCTCCAATTTTTCTAGTATTGTATTGATATACTAATCTCCATTCCATTGTCCAACGGCGGAACAAATAGTAATAAAAGTTATTCGTGCATTTAAGTTTTCGTGTTATAATAGACTTATTATTAAGACATCTTAGTATCACTATCAAATTAACTTCTAAATAGCAATACCAAGTAACTTGTCTCCAATTAATCATGCAAATGTTGTACTTTTGCGGTGTCCTCTGATATTGGTAAAATAACAGTATTGTCCGATGCTAAAATAGTTTCTATAATCTCAGATAAGGCATCTACCGTTGTACTTTTTCCTGCTGCATCATGAAATAAAATCACCACATTATTATATTTGTCAATCTGAGCAAGTACATTCTGAGCAATCTGATTCGCATTTTTATTTTCTCCAGATGCATCACCACTTGAAACATTCCAATCAAAGTATATCATATTTTCCTGATTTAAATAATGAATCAACTCCTGCATATTTACTTTGCTGATTGTATTGCTGCTACCTCCAGGAAATCGCACAATATTACAATCTTCTCCTGTAAGTTCATACAGAAAATCATGCAGTTTTGTCAAATCTTCTTTGTATGCATCCAGCGAAGCATATATTTCACCATACCTATGACTGTACGAATGCATACCAAGCGTATGACCTTCTTTTACAATCCGCTGATATTGTTCTGTATAGCCATTCTTGCCAATTACAAAAAATGTTGCTTTCACTCCATACTGTGCAAGAATATCTAATATTCTATCGGTATTGGTACTTGGCCCATCATCGAATGTAAGATATACTCTCCTTATATCAGCAGTACGATCTTCACTGCCATTCCATTGATAGGTATCTTCCAGTTCAGCCACTGCTACAGTATCTGCTACTTCTGATACCTCAGAAAAATTTTCACTATCAGGAAGCTCTGTTGATGTCTCTTTCCTTACAGCTTCATATTCCTCATAAAGCTCCTTTTTCTCTAAAAGTAACAGTCGTTGTTCCAATCCATTTACTTTTCTACCGATATTCATCACCAATATTAATATTACAACGCAATTGACAATCGTTATCAATGTAAGTACTGGAACCAAAATATCAATAAAACTTAATTTCCTTACCTCCGTTACCCTATCATTTGTCTCCACGTTCTCATCCAAGTCCATTTTGTCCCGCAGCATTTGTTACCCTTTCGTATCGCACAAACATATCCTGTAAATTCAGCACAAACTACCGTGTTAGCCTGTCTCAAACAATGATACTGTCATACCAGTAAGCAAAATAATCATCTGTTTTTATTATACAGATATACCGATTATAACACACATCCACTACTTTAGAAAAGACATTTTCACAAAAGTTTAAAAAATCATATAACAATTCAACCATACCCATTCATAAGTTGCCAGTTTATACATTCTAATAATTCATTTAGACTATTTTCGACAATTTATTTCATATTGGATGTCTGTTCTATCAATGAATATATAAAGTCTTTATGTGACAGACTTCCAATACCAATCCTATTTTTATACATTCCATTTTGTATAACACCAGTTTACAACTTTTTAAAATTTACTCGACTTACTGTTTAAAATGTAATAAATATACACTTTATCATCTGAAAAATATAGAAAGATCGAATATTTACTCAATGTAAAAATATAACTTTTACAAAAACTTATAAACTACTGTTTGTATAACTGAACTGTTACGAAATCATTATTCGAGAGCTTCATTATAATATGCTCTGCCACCACCCACATATTTTGCTCGCGTTCTTGCACACACAATATGAGCAGCACCAATCATAGGATGTTCAATTCTAACTGGCACTGCAACGGACTTTAGATGCATACCAATCAACGTATCTCCAACATCAATACCCGCATGAGCCTGTACATGTTCCACAGCAACCGGATTTTTCATATGTTTCCAAGCAGCGGTAGAAAAAGAGCCTCCTGCTTTTGGCTGAGGTATTACATTCACAATCTCATATCCAAAACGTTCTGCATCTTCTTCTGTCATAATCAAAACTCTATTTAAATGTTCACAACACTGTGCAGCAACTGCTAGTTTCGCTTTTACCAATTTTTCATACATCGCCACAAAAACAGCCTCTCCAAGTTCCGCATTGGAATACGAACCTATACCATGCGCAGCAATCTCACTTGTAGAACATCCTATAACAACCAAGCTTCCACGTTTCAGTTGTATCTCGTTCAAAAATTCTGCCACCACTCTTTTTGCGTCACTTATTTCTTTATCATACATTATTTTACTCCTCTCAAAATTATCTTCTATTCCTCTCGAATAAACTTAACATATTCAATGAATTTTTTCAATAAGTCATCTCATAATTGACAAATATATGCAATACAGTTATGATTACAATAGTGTTTCTATTAAGAACAACTATAAAGGAGGGATTTATTATGCCAAAATTTAACGAAAACTATTTTCATCTAAAAGAAAGCTACCTTTTCTCTGAAATAACACACCGCGTCAATGCTTATACAGAAAAAAATCCTGACAAAAAAGTGATTCGTCTGGGTATTGGTGATGTGACACTTCCACTTGGTTCTGAAATCATTTCTCAACTTCACAAAGGTGTTGACGCACTTACGAGTACTGAGACCTTTAAAGGTTACGGCCCTGAACAAGGATATGATTTTCTGAGAAATGCGATTGTCGATTACTACCGTGAAAATAATATCACAATTAGTTCTAGCGAAGTGTTTGTATCTGATGGTGCAAAAAGCGATACTGGAAATATTACAGATCTTTTTGACAAAGATAATATTGTTCTAATACCTGATCCGGTCTATCCAGTATATGTTGATACCAATATAATGAATGGTAGAAACATCATTTATATCGACGCTAATGAAAAAAATAATTTTCTGCCAATGCCAGATTTTAAAGTTCATGTTGATATTATATACATTTGTTCCCCAAACAATCCAACAGGCGCAACATATAACAAAGAACAGCTAAAAAAATGGATTGATTATGCTCTAGAAAATAATGCTATTATTTTGTATGATTCTGCCTATGAATGTTTTATAACAGATAAGACGCTTCCAAGAAGTATCTACGCAATAGAAGGTGCTAAAAAATGTGCAATTGAATTTTGTTCTCTTTCTAAAACAGCAGGTTTTACAGGGACACGATGCGGATATACAATCGTTCCAAATGACCTAACATTTCTTTCCTCAATTGGAACTAAAATCTCTGTAAATGCGATGTGGAAACGTCGTCAAACCACAAAATTTAATGGTGTTTCCTATATTGTTCAAAAAGGTGCCGCTGCAGTATTTTCTCCTGAAGGAATGACACAGTGTAAAGCAAACATTAAATATTATCAAGAAAATGCCAAAGTGATTATGAATGGGCTTACCAAAAAGAATATATCTTGTTATGGTGGTGTTAACTCTCCTTATATTTGGTTTAAATGCCCCAATCATATGGATTCTTGGGATTTCTTTGATTATCTGCTAAACAATGCTCAGGTTGTTGGAACACCTGGCGCAGGTTTTGGCAAAAATGGACAAAAATTTTTCCGTCTCACTTCTTTTGGAACACACAATAACACAATTGAAGCGATGGAGAGAATTGACAAACTTTTTTAATTACAAAAACAAACCCTTTCTGACAGTTAAATCTGCCAGAAAGGGTTTGTTTTTCTTTGCAATATTACACCTGCACATTATGCAAGTACTACATTTGCAGCTCTAAGCTTAGAACTATTCTTTGGGTCCTGCTCAATATCAAAAGTTACTTTTTGTCCTTCCTCAAGAGTTTTGTATCCATCAGATACAATCGCTGAAAAATGAACAAATACATCTTCTCCTGTACCTTCATTTGTAATAAATCCATAACCTTTCTGAGCATTAAACCACTTTACTGTACCATTGTTCATGTCCTAAACCTCCATTAAAAATATTTATGTACTCTACATACGCCTAAAAAAACTGACTTGTCTGCATCAAATGGAATGATTTGCAGAACAAGTCAGCTCATAGTTCTAATTGAATACTATCAAATTTTATCACTTTTACAGTATAAAGTCAATATTTTTTAGAAATAAAAAAGAAGAGTGCCACATCCTTATGTTTACACTGCCATAAATCCATATAAAGTAAAAAATAGCGAAGGGGGGATTTGAACCCTCGACACCGCGGGTATGAACCGCGTGCTCTAGCCAACTGAGCTACTTCGCCATCTTTCATATTGAGGTCATAAAGTTTATTCCCTCAAAACCAAACACAAAAATTAATTCTCTCCAACATTCTTCTTTCTCCATACCTCTCAGGATAA
>CAJUAE010000034.1:11011-32936 GCA_910583965.1 uncultured Lachnospiraceae bacterium | reverse complement strand
TTTATATGTTTTATAATAAATTTAATAAATGGATATCAATATTATTGTGTACCTCAATTTGTATTGGAAGTCCTTCTATAACTTCTATGGCAAATCCTATATCTGCCGCAGCTTCACAAAAATACCAAATTCAATCTATTAACAAGGATTCAAACAATAATCTTTTAAACGAAGTTAAAGATTTTGATCGTCAGAGTTCTTATACAAATATTTTTAATACAAAGACTACTAATGCTATTAATTCCTCAAATACTTCTGTTATTGAAGACACAGAAAATTCTAATACAGAAACTTCTGCTATAATAGAAACTATTAATACCGAAATTTCTAATCTATCAGAAACTTTTGCTATTGAAACTTCTGAGATATCCAAAACTTCTGATAGCGAGACTTTTGATATAGTAGAAACTTCTCATACCGAGACTTCTGAAGTGCCAGAAATTTCTGATAGCGAAACTTCTGAGGCACCAGAAACTCCTAATATTGAGACTTCTGAAACCCCAGAAATTTCTGACAACGAGACTTCTGAAATACCAGAAACTCCTAATATTGAAACTTCTGACACACTAGAAACTCCTGATAGCGATACAAACACAACAGAATTTCCTGATATAGAGACTTCTGAAACAGCGTTCTCATCTGAAGAAACTACTGATGAGGAGTCTACTTTAGCGGAGAACACAGCAGATATCTCCACCGAAATTTCTATCGATTCTGATTTAGAAACACGCATTGAAAACGCGGTTTTTGCATTTCAAAAAATTTTGCAGCAAAAACCATTGATGGCACTTCTTTATCGCACAGAAAATTATGCAGTGCCGCTCAAGGCTGGTTCTTTTGATGACACCATTGCCACAATTAGTAGTGGCCACACACTTTACATTACTGACGTTGAAATTCTTGACGGAGAAGTCTGGTATCAGACACACTTCTGGAATGATGGTGTTGAACAGAATGGATATATTGAAGGCTATTATCTTGCTCACTCTGACGAGGAATGGATTGCCTGGGAAAAAGAATATCTAAATGCCACCTATGGTATTGCAGAATCTCCTGATCGTACTGATTCCTCAGATATTCGTGCTTTTCCGTCAATCTATCAGGACAGCTTACGCACGCTCAAAGAACTTCATCCATCATGGGTTTTTGTTCCTATGCGAACAGGTCTTGACTTTAACACAGTTGTCTCAAACCAAATGGGCGCAAAAAGTCTGATTCAGAATACCACAAGCAATGCATCAAAAGGCTGGGTTGGCAGCGCATGTCCAACAGAAAGTGGATGGTTTTATGCCACAAAACCTGCTGTGGCCCATTATTTGAATCCGTGTAATTTTCTGACGGAATCCTATATTTTTCAGTTTGAACAACAGACCTTTAATAGCACTTATCACAATGTTAGCGCTATCCAAAATTTTCTCAATAACACCTTTATGAAAGGAAAAATTCCTGGTGATACATTGGGTAGAACCTATGTACAGGCATTCTATGAAATTGGTCGCAACCGAAAATTAAGTCCTATTCACCTTGCTTCCCGCGTATATCAAGAACAAGGAAATGGAACTTCTGCTTTGATATCAGGTACTTACAAGGGTTATGAAGGCTATTACAATTATTTTAATGTTGGCGTAAATGGTTCTTCTACAGAAGAAAAAATTAGAAAAGGGTTGACTTACGCCAAACAAAAAGGTTGGAACTCTCGTTTTAAATCTTTGGAAGGTGGTGCTGCCACCATCGGCAACAACTACATATTAAAAGGCCAAGATACCATCTATCTTGAAAAATTTAATGTGGACGTAAATAGCCCTCACGGTCTTTATAATCATCAATATATGCAAAATATTCAAGCACCAGCCAGCGAGTCACTCTCCACCAAGAAAATGTACGCAGGTGCTGGAAGTCTCAATTCTGGTTTTGTATTTAAGATACCTGTCTACGAGAATATGCCTGGAGAAAAAGCAATTCAGAGTTTATCTCTTAATCAGACAGAGCTTTTACTCTACAGACCAGATACAATTGCAAATATGCCAGTAGAGCAACCGCTTCTCAACGCTACCGCCAATCTTTCGGTAAGTATTACACCAGCAGATACAACTGATGATAAAACCATTACTTGGACTTCCTCCAACCCCAAAATTGTAACCGTAAAAGCAAATGAAACTACACAGGGCGCAATTGTTTCTGCTGTGTCCGCTGGAGAAGCAGTCATCACAGCAAAATCGCAAAATGGTAAGACAGCAAAATGTAAAGTACAGGTAAAAGCTCCTATTTACAGCCTGAAATTGACAAACCTCAACACGGAAATAGATTCTGCTGCCTCCACCTTATATACTGGCCAAAGCATTACGCTTACCGCCGATTATATGCCAAAGGATACAACCTCTGATACCCATATTGTATGGACCAGCAAAGATCCATCTATTGCGAGTGTGCTTGATGGCAATGTAACTGCACTTTCAAAGGGAACTACAATAATTTCTGCATCGATGGCAGGATTTTCAGCAAACTATGAAATTAATGTGGAAGAATGTACTGTTACCTTTCTAACTCCTGATTTCAAAGTGCTTTCAGTGATATCTGCGGAATATGGAAAAACTATCTCTGCAAATAACTTCCCTTCAATGGATAGTACATCAGAAAAGTTGTTTATTGGCTGGTATACACAAAAAAATGGGCAGGGAACCTTATTTGATACAAATACAAAAGTATATGATAATAACATAATATTATATCCCCATTTTGAACAGCAAGGAAAAGGTTTTTATGTTGTTCCCGTCGGAGACCAAGTCTATACTGGTACCGCAATTAAGCCACAAGTATATGTATATGATAGTGTTTCTTACGCTGATGGCAGCACAGAATTAGTTGCGCTAGTCTCAGGACAAGACTATACGATCTCCTACAAAAACAATAAAAATGTAAATACTTCTAGCAGTAAACTACCAACTATCACTATAAAAGGGAAAGGAAACTATTCTGGAATAGAAACGGTTACATTCAATATCCTTCCCAAAGCGCTAACAGACCATGATATTACGATTGATAATATTTCCATTGCCTATAATGGAAAAGTTCAAAAGTCCTTACCATCTGTTTACCGTAATGGGAAAAAACTTACAAATAAGACAGATTATACGCTTTCCTATCCTTATAGCGATGCTGGCGCTTACAAAAATGCAGGTGTCTATCCAATTATAATTAAAGGAACCAAAAATTACAAAGGTACACGCACTATATATCAAACCATCAGTACAAAGACGCTGTTAAGCAAAGTGTCAATTGCGAAAATACCAAATCAGGTATATAAAAACGAGTTAGTTGATAAAACACAAAATATTGGGATTATTCCTGATAAGCTTCATGTAACTTACCAAAACAAACCTTTAATTCAAAGCACTGATGGCGGAAAAACAGGTGATTTTACTGTTTCATACACAAATAATATGCAAATTGGAACAGCGACTGCAACCATTACCGCAGTCGAAGGAAGTGCATACGCAGGTTCCAAAAGTATCTCCTACAAAATAACAGGAACCAATATCAGCAAAGCAAAAGTAGAAGGTATTGTTCCAAAAACATATACTGGTATAGAATCTGACGTATGGCAGAACAATGTGAGATTGACTGTAAACAATATTCTTTTAAAAGAAAGTAAAGATAATGGCATTACTGGCGATTATATTGTTTCCTACGCGAACACTTCTAAAGCGGGGACTGCCTCTATCCAGTTTCAGGGAATTAACGCATACACCGGAAAACTTAAAAAAACATACAAAATTACAGGTTATGCTCTCTCAAATGACAACCATACGCCAAATACATCTATTACTATGGCTTATTGCACAGAAGATGCCCCCTTAAAACAAATACCAATTACAAGTTTGTCTCAGATTATTTCTCCTTATATAAAAGGCGGTGCCAAACCAAAAGTAATTTTGTATCACAATGGTAAAGAACTTGTATCTGGCAGAGATTACACTGTTTCTTACAGCAAAAATACCACTGTAACTACAGATAACACGCCCGTAAATAAGCTTCCACAAATAACGATAAAAGGAAAAGGTAGTTTCCGCGGAACACTTACAGGCACATGGCGCATTACCGATGGTGCAATGTCTGATAAAAACAACAAACTACACATGACAGCAAAAGATATTTCTTTTCAGAACAAACCTGGTATCTATAAAACTACTTTGACTATAATAGATGCCAATGGTAAAAAACTTACAGCTGGTAAAGACTACGACAAAAAGGTCGCTTATACCTATGTGAATGACACTCAAGTTTCTACAACAACTGGATTGCAAATCCTTAGAAAAGCAGGCGAACCCATTGATAATAAGGATATTATTAATGCAGATACACAGCTTTGTGCCACTGTAAAAGGCATTAGTGCCTATGCTGGCAACGGCAATGCATCGCTATCTACTACTTACCGAATTGTAACCGCTGATATTGCGAAAGCAAAGGTAAAAACGGCAGTAAAAACTTATCAAAATGGCAGAGAAATCCGACTCGACGCAAGTGACATTAAACTTACTGTCAACAATATAGCGTTAGTATATGGAAAAGATTATCTTATCGATGAAAATAGCTATACAAACAACACCAAAAAAGGAAAAGCAACGGTTATTTTGCGCGGTATTGGAAAAAATTATGGCGGACAGCGAAAAATCACTTTTACCATTCAGTCTAAAACGCTTGCATGGTGGAAGAATACACTTAACTATATGTAAAACACGTTCTTCCAAAGCGCAGTTTGTCTCCTGGCTCCAACGCAACAGATTGATTTACTTCCAACATAACTCCGTTATGTACTGTACCATTGGTTGAGTTTAAATCACACAAATATATTTTTCCATCATGTTCCTCAAAGCGCGCATGCATTTTGCTGACTGCTGTATCGTCCAGAACCAAATCTGAGACACTTGCAAGTTTTCCGACAGTCATTGGCAATGTGTCCAACGAAATATGCACTTCCTTTCCGTTGAGTCTGCCACATAACATTCGTTCCTCCATAATATCTGCTCCGAGATACATTGTTTCACCACAGGAACTAGGATAAGATAATTTATTATATTTTACTTTTGTATCATCATCTTGCTGTATTTCTGGCACCGAACTAAAATACGCATACTGGTCTTCTATATCTTCCTTACTGCAGTCAGCATCTATTCTAGTGTTGACTGCAGTTTTGTTTCTCTTTTTAAAAAAACAAAAGAAAAACAAAACTGCTGCCGTTGCGGCCATTCCAGTTGCTCCATATAAATAAAACTCATTATTTCTACTTAATTGAATAGAATGCAACACACGCGCTGCCAATAAAATTGTACTGGCACAAAGGACGATAAACACACAAAAGATTCCACCCACTAAGTCTGTTATATACTTATTTGGTTGTGTATTTTCTTTTTCTGTTGTTTCTTGTAATTTTTCTTCTGGCACTTCATAAAAATGACTAGAAACATTGTTGTCTCTGTCAAACATTAAGTTGTCTTTTGTTTCTTTCGTAATTGGCGTACAGTTATTGGCAAAAGTTTCCATCGCATATTCTTTCTTTTGCACGATATTCACAATAACTTGTTCCATCATTTTTTCAATCTCACTAATTACATAGTTTGGATTTCTAGTATAGCGATAAATTTGATATCCGAGCATTACTGCCCGCTCATCAGTATGATCAATCTTTGTCAAGATTTCATCAATAAACTCCATAAATGATAATCGAACATCTCCCTCATACTCTGGATAACAGATAAAATATGGCTCCATTTTCTCTACATCCACATAAATCAGTTCTGGTTTAATAATAATTTGTGCTCCATCCAAAAGATAGTCTTCCAATCGATTAAACAAATTTACACATCCAGAAAGAAGTTTTGTCAAGTCATCATATCGGACTTCACTCTTGTCATAAAGACGATTTAATGACTGTAAAGAATTAATTTCATAATAAAATTTACTTTCTCCATTTACCTGTCTGTGTGTAACTGGTAGCAGTCCAGGAATATGATTTTCCAGAAGCATTTTTGTGCGATAATCTGTCTTTTTTTCTCCACATTTTCCAAAAAAGTTACATTTGCTTAACACAATATAGTTGTGGTTCATACTTCTCTCAAAACTAATATCTGGCAGATCTTCTCTCATGCCAAGTCCCCCTTACATTGATAATTTGTTACTTTTCATGGGAAATGTCAGTATGTTAAGGAATTAGACAAATAAATTATATTGAAAAAACAATTGTTTATAATATTATACTACATTTTCAAACAGAAAAAACTTAACTTACTGACGTTATTTTACAGGTTAGGAATGTATATGTACTGCGCATTCTGTAAGAATATGATTTAAATATGAGGTAACATACTTCTAATAACCACAACTCGTTTTCAAAAATTCCGTAAGAACATAATTTAAATATAAGGCGCAATTTTTGCATAACAAAACTTTTTATATCGCCCAAACCGTTATTATGAGCAGTTTCCATATCGTGAATAGTAACAATAATTCTATATACACCAGTTTACAACTTTTTAAAAATTTTACAATTTACTGTTTAAAATATAATAAATACATTTTAACACCTACAAAACATGAAAAAATTGAATATTTATTCAATATAAAACTATGAAAATATAACTTTTACAAAAACTTGTAAACTACTGTTCTATATATTAATTGACATGAAACTACGAATTGTTCGTGTTGGATTGAGCCTTTTCGCACTTCTGGAAACTTTAAGCGTCATATCAATATTAGTCACATATTCACCAAGCCATGTAATAAAAGGCATATTTATCTCACAACAATAAGTCACTGTCACTTCTTTGGCATCCACAGACACCTCATAAGAAAAATCTTGTAGAGCAAATAATCTATCCTCAACCAATCTTTGTGCTGCTATGCGTGCTGTTGTCTCAGCTTCTGTTGCTGATGAAATTTGACTTCCTGTTCCTCTTAGTGCAGCCTCATACGCACAGTGTTCCATAACACATCTATCATAACTATAAAATGCCAAAAAGATCATCATAATTGTAAATAACATTACTGTTGGTAAAATTAAAGCTGCTTCTACTGTAAAGTATGCTGCCTCAAAAGTTTGCTGTTCATTTTTAGCATAACATTTTATAACTGCACTCAACAAATTAATACCTGCCCTGCACAAAATACATATCCCGCAAACACTGCAGGAAGAAATGGAAGTCGTGTTTGTCTATTTCCTCTGCGAAACAATAAAATACTAATTGCCACTAGTGACATTAGTAAAGATGCAATGCAGACTACAATTAGGCATCTACGTGCTCCTAACACCAGACCAATTGCAGTAATAACAATTCCATCTCCTTTTCCAATCTGTTCTTTTGACGTAATAGAAATTCCTATCACACAAAGTCCAATCGTAAGACCGCCTATAGTGTTTAAGATATTACGTTCTGTCATAAAAGGCACTGTTGCCAAACACACCAAAAATAAAATCGAGAGTAGACGTCTGCTGACCATTTGTTTTCTAATATCTATAATGCCCGCTGTAAAAAGCAATACACCAATTATTATAAGTAAACTATTTTGTATTAATAAACGCATATTATTTCCTTCCAAAATATATTTTTTTCTTATCCACACTTACTACAAGCACCTCTATCTCCTGTCTGTGAGATTGGAACCGCTAGGATTGTTCTCTTTAATCCACTACACCCAAGTGTTGTGTGATACTTATCTCCATACTGCGTAATATACACAGTATTTCCACAGGAGGCCCCACACTGTCCACAGGCATAATATTTTTCGCCATTTTGGTTTCTTTGGGTATCCAGAAAGCTCTTGTCCACTGATGTTATAGATAGTTTTAAATAGCTACATCCTCTGGAACGATGATAGACAGTGCCCTCTGGTGTAATGTATACAATCTCCTCCTCATTTATGTTACTCTCATTGTTTTTTGCATTATCATAGCCAGTCCATGCCCTTGTGCGCATCCTATTATAAAAAATTTGTTTCGGAAAACCGACAACTGCCACAGGTGGTTTAATAAAATATTCGGCAACAAGATCAATACAATCTTCCTCCTGCATCACAGAAGAACGCAGCCACGAAATCGCGGTAGCGCCTCCTGCAAGGGGCGAAGCATTCAAATAATCATTTCCTAGTTTTGTCTTCACCTTAACTGCTGCATAGAGATAAGTTAACCCAAGCGACTCCGCAGCGCTCGCATCACCACCACTTAATGCCTGATACTCATACCCATATACAGCCATCTGCTTTGCTGTGTCATGCATTGCTGCACTTATGTTTCCCTGTAAGCGATATAACTCTATGATTGATATGACATTTAAAAACGCAAATAAAAACAATGGTAAGACAAGACAAGCCTCTATTGTCATGCTTGCCTTTTTATCAGAGGAGCAGAAGGATATTCTTTTTGATACAGTGAACAGATTTCTAAATAATGAGAGCAAGACTTCTCCTTTCTGATTTTTATGTATTTGTTTTCTTTTCCGCATCCAAAAGAACATCCGTCCACTCCTCTTTTTCCCATTAATAAATTCTTGGAATCTTCCCACAAAACAAGTGCAACAAATATTTCAAAAATCTATTATTTAATTCCTATCTGCTACTCATAACACATCTTTTTATAAAACACAAAATCATGCCCATTCGCGTCCTCAAACCCAAAATGTACTTTGATATAATCAATACACCTATCTATTCTAAAATGCTCATTGCCATTTGTTTGACGTAAATCCATCTCTACAATATCAAGACTTCGCGTTATCTTTTTCTCTTTATTCATCAATGCCAGAAACACTCTTAAATAATCTTGATAAGATAATCCTTTATTATAAGTGGAATCTCCATGAAAATTTCCTGTTAAAATTCCTGTAAGACTTGTGTTCCATTCTTTGTGCTCCTTAATTAGAGAAATCCGCCCGCCATCTAACAATTGGCGCACATCGGATACTGCTTCTGCCAATGCCCATATTCCTAATATAATTGCAGAGAGAATATCAGAAAGTTCTGGGGACAGCAGCAAAGAACAGATAATTAAGGCCACAAAGTCTACCTCTGATTTCCTGACAGAATCCGCATAAAGACTACTTAAATTTGCTGCTGCTCGAAGTGCAAACAATACTTCAACACTTCGTCTAAGATTGGCTGCATCACTGTTAAAACCATACAAAATATACTCATTTTGATACTTGAGCAGCCCCTTCTCTTTTGGCTGCGTGTAACAACCATATAATTTCAACAAATATTCTCCAAAGATTAACTCATCCATAAGTTTTTCTGGTTTATCTGCGTCTTTCTGTAATCCTACTCCTTGGTTAATCTTCCCATTCTTTTTGCGTGCAGAAAAATATGGTCCTGCATCCATAACTGCACCAGATACAGAATGTCCCGTTGGAAGTACCAGTCTCAATAATCCTGAGCCCGCAAGTGTATCAAATAAACCAGAAACTTTCTGATAAGAATATCCTTCTTCACTCTCCGCGCCAAACTCTTGAATCTCTTTCTGTTCTAAAGCTTCCTCAAACTCTTGTTTTTTAGCAGCAATTTCATTGTAAACATCTTTCTCAATAAAATGATTACTTTTTATAATGTCTACATGCTCTTGTATTTTTGACAACAAATCACCGCCATAAACTGCCTTCATATAATGGACAGCCTGCGCCTTCCACACCATGCAATGTTCATCGCTAGCATAAGATACTTCACTAATTTCCAAGTAAGGATTGCGTAGCTTTAAAAGAGTATGTTCCCCAAAGAGGAGCAAGTCTTCTTCTGGATTCATATTATAGCTCAGATAATCTGACAACTGTTTCTCTACCATACCAGTTCCTCCATTTTTGCCCCCATAAGAAGAATCAATAAAAAACAATCGATACTGCTCCAATAACTCCCTATTATATTCTGCAAATACAGAGTCAATTCCTAAATCTGCTACTAATTCAGCCTGCGCTCTTATGGCGCCTGTCGCCGCGCCTTCGATTAACACAAAGAGCAGCGACAAGACAATTCCAAATATAAGCGATAGATATACTGTCAAATACGCATTATATTTTGTTTGCATTATCGGAAACCTTTTTGAGTAGTTTTTCCGCCAACGCCTTGATTTTTTCTTTAAAAAGTGCGACCAACATGATCAAAACCACGATGATCAGAACAACCTCCACAGTACCCATTCCGTCTTCTTCCTTTAAAAAGCTTGTAAAATTTTTCATAATCTTCTCCTTTCATATTTCCGCACCTTATAGGTACGATGTCAGTGCTGGAACCATAATAATCACCATTGTAATACCTAAGAGCAACATCATTGGGACCAACAATTTTGTTCCAGCTTTTTCTCCTGTTTTCCTCGCTGCATGTTTTCGTTCTTCAAAAGCTTCTGCAGCTTCCTCTTTTAGCAACTGAGGCAAATTCCCAGCTCCTTTTCTAATATTTTGCGACAACATTGTAGAGAGCTTATTGTAGCTTGGAATGCGACAGCGCCGACCAAAACGCTCATAAGCCTTTACCTGCACAATACCATTTTCCATCTCGTAGATGGTCAAAAGCATTTCCTCATAAGCAAATCGTTTTCTGCTCCCCCCATCCCTTCGTTTCCTATAATCTTTTGCAATCTTATTCCATGCATTTGGCACTGTCATTCCAGCACCGATTAGCAATGCAAGAGAACTAACAATGTCAGGATAATCCATGCGCATCTGATCTTCACGGTCCACCACTTGTCTGTGTAAATCTTTGTCCTTACCACAAAATATCAATATTGCAAAGACTGGTGTCGCTCCCAGAATCAGCAATCCATTCCAGTTTCTTTTGTAACTCCAGTGAATTGATCTATCTTCAATTTGTGATGGCAATATTATATTGTATTGCTCTCGATTTTCCGCTTCCATAGCAGAAAGCTGTTTTGTCAGACGCGCTTCTATTCCAGGCTGTACAGCTTTACTGTGTATTTTAACGGTTATATCATACGCAGCTTCAAAACTTTCACATGACAAAACTGCTGTCAACTCTGTCAATACTGGTGACATTAATTGATCCTGCATCAGATGTCCTGCATTATCAAGATATATTTCATCAGTGTACCATTCCACTGTAAAAGGATATCCTGCTATTTGAGAAATTAAGTTCATATCATATTCGATTTGATCAAAACTCTGATTTTCTCCTAAAATACTATTCTCAATCACTGCCGTGGCCTCAACTGACATCTGTGTCAGCTCTTGCTTTGAATAGCACCTCTCTGACACTGTTAGCGGAATTTGATAACTGCTTTCCATATCCTCTGCAATTAGCATCACAGCCTTCTCTCCACTACCGTACTCGCTGCGCACAATTTGATTATCCACAATTCTTGTCTCCATTTTGTCATTTATCCACATTACAACGGACATAACCACACCGCAAACCACAATGATACTGCACAGTGATAACTTTTGTATCACATATTCTTTCTGTCGACCAGATGTATTGCCTGCTGGTTCTAGTGTCTGTAAGTCCTCTCGAACTGTGCTATTATACAAAATTCCAGTTGGTTTTTTCTGCATGGATTCTAATTTTTGATAGAGCCAATTTGCAAATTTTCCTCCCATCATAATCACCTCCTTTCTCCTCCCCACCAAATATTTATTAACAATAAACTTCGCTCCCTAAAGTTCAAGAGATATAAATTTATACTTCTATATTTAAGATTTTGTCGGAAATCCTACATGCCACAACATAAACTATTAATGCACCTGTCATAAGAATCCAACCAGAAATATTATGATACAGACATTCAAAATATCCTTTTGTAGTCAATGAAATATAAAATATAATAAAAAATGGAATATAACGCATTATCTGCTGCTCTAGTTTTTTCTCTGTCACAACAGTTTCTATCTCACGTCGAATCTCTTGTTTATCCGCAATAATCTCTGCTGTATTTGTGATAATGCCACGCATATCTCCCCCTCCTCGTTTTGCAATCTGAAAGATATCTGCAAAATCCCGAATATCTTGCACATTACTTCTTTTTGCAAGATTAGAAAGGGCATATTCCAACTGCTCATTATTGTTTAATTTACGAAAGAGCAACTGTAACTCAACAGCCATCACGGAATCCTTTCCATATAACAGTACGATATCTTTATAGGATTCTTGGAAGGCATTTTCTACACTGTATCCAGCTTGTAAATTTGAAGAAACGCTTAAAATTACTTCGCGAAATTCTATTTCTAGTCTTCTTTTTCTCCGCTGACATTGTATCTTTCCCTGCTCTCGAAAGGAGAATAATGATAAAGGCATTAAAAATATCCATGCAATTACACTGTCATAAAAAATCCAACTTACCATTGCAGTAAACAATGCGCATGATAAGATATGTAATGTAATCTCTTTTTTAGAAAACACATATTCCCCATAATCTATTTCTGGCAGAAGTTGGTCAATTCCTATAGGATTTCTTTTTGTCATCTCTGCCTCCTCTATTTTTAATCTTGTATCAGACCAGACGTCTGAAGTTTTAATGTGTGTGTAATCTTTCCCACCTTTACAAGGTCTCCTGTCACACGACCTTTTTCTTCCCCAAACTCTTGAAATTGATAAATTGGCGCTGTAATAATCTCGTCACCCTCAAAACCTATTACTTCCACAATTTCAAGAACTCGTCGCGATTTATCACGCAGTCTACTAAGATGTACAATAATATCTACTCCCGAGGCAATCTGTCTGCGAACTGCAGCGAGTGGAAGTTCCATTCCCATCAATACCATTGTCTCTAATCTTGTGAGCATATCTTTAGAAGAATTTGCATGACCTGTGCTAAGAGACCCATCGTGCCCTGTGTTAAGTGCCTGCAACATATCGATTGCTTCACTCCCACGCACTTCGCCAATTATCAAACGATCTGGGCGCATCCGAAGACTTGATTTGAGTAAATCTCGAATTGTAATTTCTCGTGCACCATCCATATTGGCATTCCTTGTCTCAAGTCGCACCAAATTTGGTATATCCTGAAGTTGCAGTTCTGCTGAATCCTCTATTGTAATCACACGTTCGGTCCTAGGAATGTAATGTGACAGCGCATTAAGAAATGTTGTTTTTCCCGAACCTGTTCCACCACTAATAAAAATGTTATATCCGGCAATTACCAGCTTCTCAAGCACTGTAGCAGCATCTTCGCTAAGAGAGCCAAAACGGATTAGATCTTGCATAGAAATTGGATGCTCTGGAAAGCGTCGAATTGTAATAATGGGTCCATTTAATGCCACTGGTGCAAGTACGATATTAACGCGCGAACCATTTTCCAATCTTGCATCCGCGATTGGTAGTGCTTCGTTAACTACTCTATTACATTTTGCTACAATTTGTTGGATAACATTTTCCAGTTTTTCTTGTGTCTCAAAATGTTTATCCCATTTATAAATACACCCTGCTTTCTCCACAAAAATATTATCTGTTCCATTCACCATAATCTCTGTGACATCATCACTATCCACCAATTCCTGAAGCACATCTAATTTCCTAATTGCATAAAATACACTTTTGCCAAGCTCCTGTCGCTGCGCCAGTGACAGCGCATATTTTCTTCCCATCTGCACAACAAGTGTGTCAATCATATCCTGAATTTCAGAGTCTTCTACTTCCCTTGACAAATCAATTTTCTGTCGAACTATGTTGCTAATTTGTTCTCGACACTCCTCATATCTATCCAAATCACCCACGCTTGTCTAAAACTCCCTTCATTCGGATTCCAACAGGAGAAGATGTTAACTTTTCTAGGCTTCTACACTGCTCGTCCCAATTTGCAGGCAATGTAACTTCTATAATTTGTTCCAAAATTCTACTGCGTTCTTTTGCTTGCAAAAGTTTCTTAAAGTGTGTCAGCATTGCCTGCGCATAAATTGTTGTGTTGTCTGTCAAAAGATAGATCGTTTCACATTTCTCAAGCATATCGTAAAATCCCTGACAGACTTCCGATAAATCTAATATAATCCAATCATAGTCACTGCTGTATAAGAGCAAATTTAAAAATTGTTCCCAGTCGTCGCGACTTATCGCAAGTAAGTCTGCGTAATCCAACGCTGGTGGAAGATAATCCACACCGTGAATACAACGCTTTAGACTATCAAGTTTATAGGACAACTTATCAGAATGGTTGAGCACGAAATACATAAAATCAGTGATATCTGATTCATAGTTTGTCTGCATAAGTTCTTCAAATCCGGCAAATGGAAGGAGATTAATATACAATACTTGATTCCCTTGGTCAGCCAATAACTCTGCTGTACAAAGCGCTGCGATACTCTGTCCTTTTTGTCTGTCTGGCGCATAAAAACTAATCAGTGAAGTTTTATTTTTGCTACATCTATTGGTTGCAGTACAATTGTCATCCAGCGCAAATTCTGCGAGCACCTGCGCAATCATACGCTCCATAGATTGATATTTTGCCACAGTACAATATTCAGTAATTCCTTTTGTTCCATCCTCTTGCAAAATATATATCTTTGCCGCATCAATTTTTGCGACATTTGTATCATAAATATCTTCACCGACAAGCAAAATTTCAAATGGTCCTTCTTTATTTGCTTCCAATGCTTTGTTTACTGTATCAAAAATAAGAACTGTAAAATCTGCTAAATTTCTTTTTAATAAATATGCTTGCAACATTCTCAGATATTCTTGGTCTTTATCACAGATAGCAAACCTTTTTGTACCCATTTGTCCACCCCCCCTTCTAATAAATTTCAATGCACAGTAGCAACAAACTTATAAATGCTGGAACAGAAAGACGTATCATACTTTTTTTCTGTGCCTTATCCACTTGATAGGTATCAACTACCCCTGTTAGAGCAACTTTTCTAACATATTGCCCAAGATAATAAAGGCGTGCTCTACTCTCTGTATACAGGACCATTTTAAAAATAGACATTACGGCTGCCAAAAGCATTGATACTAACAAGTAATACAGGAATTGTTCTCCTCTAATATAACATGCAGTCATCATAAAGAGTTTGACATCACCTGCCCCTAGTGCTTTCAATAAATAAAAGGGATACAAGAACAGAAAAACCGCAGTCACCGTTCCCAGTAAAGTAACCAATTCTGTCATTGAATTATTTACACTTGTCAAAACTAATCCTGCTATCATACCAATCACAATACATACGTTTGGTATTCGGTAAAACCGCCAATCCATAAAAATGGCAACACAAAACACCCCTATGAGAATTCCCATATTTCACATCCTTTCAATTTATATTTTTTGTTATGGAATACTTTGCACTATTTGATAAAATCTGCAAAGTTCTGCGCTCCAGAAACGGAACAGTTATGATTATATAGAATTTAAAAATATTGTCCACTCGAAATGTAAAAACTAGCACAACTATTTTTTTATTGTATATTTTTACTATATTTAGGAGATAATATTATTATGTTCTTGTATGTTTTATACTTATATTTTGTTGGAATTTTTACATTACGAAATTTTGCGAAATAATTATCTTGCAAATACAAAAGCTATTTATGCATAATTTTTCCTTTTTGTGACTATACTATCTCATATAAAGTAATACAGAAAGGACATCCCTATGAAAACATATTTCAGTCTGAAAGGTATACTTAATCCTGTCGGTAATGCACAGACGCAGCCACGGACACCGCGCGATATGCTGCTTGATGATATTCGCAAAACGCAGTGCGCATTAGAAACCGCATACTCTGGTTTTGATAATGTAACAGATCCTGACCTGATAGACTGTTATATCTATGAAGTAAATTCCGCGCTGAAACGTTATCGTTTTCTATTGCAACAGGCAGAACGGATGCAACTTTATGAGGAGTCCCCTATGGACTCCTCTGACTGCTATGACAGCGAATCGCTAGTGCACCAACCAATGATGAATGCATAAAATAAAAAACGCAGTTTTCTGCGTTTTTTATTTTATGTGCAAATTTGTGTACTAGAAGCAAATTGCTAATGCGACACACAAATCGCATTTCAAAATCTTTTACACACAATATCCTCTTGCGCTAGAATAGTTCATTAAATTCTCATTGACATCTGTTCTGCCATAAGTAAATCCTGCATAAACATCTTGCGTGTTTTGCATAAGTGGTTTGGAATCATCTTTTTTGCTGACAGTTTGATAGGCATCTCGCAATTTTTTAAACATCTTCACAACATCTTGGATTCGATTTGCTGCCAACTCTCTATCTGCAAATATATAGAGGGCAAACAGATTTTTTGATAAATCATAAGCAAAATCCAAGCTATTTCTCAATTCGGAAATACAATTTCTAGCACATTGTACAGCTTTTTTATACTCCTGATCACAGCCAATTTCCTGTGCTACTGTCGCATCTTTCAAATATGTCAGCGTCATATCATACAAAATCACGATCAACTGTGTGCGGTTTGCCTGTGTAATGCGTCTTGTAAAAATCTGTTTCATCTCTCTTGTCATATTGATACCTGACCTTTCAAACGTTATTTATACGCACAATAAAGTTCATCTATTATGCGTATTACACAGCCGCGAAGTAATATATTTTCCATCTAAAAAATTTTCAGATAAGATTTTTCAGATGGCGGCTGCGTGCAGCACCTTATACTGAGCAGTCAGTTTTTAACTGCCAGTATATCATTCTTTATTGTAAGAGCTGTAATACTTGTTGTGGTCTCTCATTTGCCTGTGCCAGCATGGAAGTGGATGCCTGTACAAGTACCTGTACAGTTGAGTACTCTGTCATCTCTGTTGCCATATCCACGTCCATAATACGAGAGTAAGCGGAAGTAATATTTTCTTCTGAAGTATCCAAATTGGTAATTGTGTGCTCTAAACGGTTCGCATACGCGCCAATTTTTGCGCGGACAGACGAGAGCTGATTGATTGCGTCACCAATCATATCAATGGAAAGTCTTGCAGACTCCTCTGTGGTAAGATCCACTTTGTCAAGACCAAGATCTTCTGCTGTGAGTGCTGGAAATTCTAGTTCCATATACTGCCCTTCATTTGCACCAACCTGCACAATCATTGCACCCATACCTGTCACATCAAGCGTAATGCAATCCTCTACCGTTCCTTTTCCAATCTCATATTTTGTTCGCGTTGTCATGGTCTCAGAATACTTATAGTCCTCTAACTTTTTCTGCGTTTCCATTAAAACACCGTGCTCATTCTGTTCTTGATATAGTGAAAAAGCTGCTTCAATCGACTCCTTCTCATTTGTTTTTCCATCTGTAGCTGTATATTTAATTGAAAAGTTTCCTGGTGGTGGTGTTTCACTATATTTTACTTCTTCAATATCGATACTGCATCCAGGATTTTTCTCTTTAAAATACTCCACAAAATCGTCTCTTAATCCCCTACCCTTATCATCTTTAAAATCAGTATAAATTTGAGCACTTCCATCATTTAATGAATTTCCATTAGAATCGACATTATTGAAGAAATTAATTTCACTGATATCATAACGCTTTCCATTAGGACCTGTCACAGCAATATTTCTATAAGTAGTAACCGCACTATACGAAGTTGTGGTAACTGTCGAACTACTTCCTGTAATAGTCTTATCATATTCTTTCTTAATACTTGCTACCCCAGTAGTGGTTCCTGTAGGAAGTGTGACCGTATTAGATACAGTGGAGGTGGTCACTTCTCCAAGTGGCTCTCTATCGTTTACTTTTATCTTAATTTCAAAATCATTTTGTGCCTTAATAACAATATTTTCGTCTTCAATTAGCACTTTAGAACCATCTGGAAATGCTTTAATTTGGTCAATCGATGTATAATTGCCAATTGATGCACTCGTTACAAGAGAGTTAAGCACATTGTCTTTCTCATTATCCACTTCATATCGCTCATTTTGCGTGACACTTACTTTTGAGGAACTATAGGAAACATTTACTACTTTTCCATCTGTGTCTTTTTGCTCTATTTCCTCTACTTTATATTTTGTCGTTGTATCTTCATAATGATAATAAGTCAGTTTTCCAATCGCGTAGGTTCCACTTGCCACACCCTCCGAATAAGATTTTACCTTAATATTTTCTGCATTTGTATAGGATTTAAATGCAAAACTACCATCAAGTAAGCTTTGGGCATTAAACTGTGTCGTACTTGCAATTCTGTCTATCTCGCCAACTAACTGGTCTATTTCCTTTTGAATCATTTCTCGATCTGACTCGGCATTTGTTCCATTTGCAGATTGAATCGCAAGTTCATTCATTCGCTGCATAATATCATGCATTTCTGCCATAGCACCATCGGCGGTATTAACAATAGAAAGGCCGTCATTTGCATTTCTGTTTGCCTGTTGTAAACTCCGAATCTGCGCATTCATTTTCCTTGCGATTGCTAGACCAGCCGCATTGTCCGCAGCACTACTAATCTTATAACCACTCGATAGCTTCTGCGTGGAAGCCGCCACTCTTTTATCATTATTATTCAAAGCATTTCTTGCTATAATTGATGAAACATTGTAATTAATTCTCATGCATTATTTCTCCATTTCTATATGTCCTTAAGCGCTGTCAAAAATGCTTTCGCAGTCTGATACAACTCTCCTGTGGAGGCTTTACCGGCGCTCCGATCCTGTCCAAATTTACTTAGATCAACGGATTTTGCATGTATTACACTAATTTGTGTCTGCCGTGTGCCATTACTGCCAAGCTCCTGTTTTATCGCCTGTTCTAATTGTTTTAGAGTCGTCTTCTCTGACTGGTTTTCGTACACAATCATTCCTGATACACAGTCTTTTGTGACATCAAACTCCGCTGCTACTTTGCCAAGGCGTTCTGTGTCAAGCGTCACTGCCACTTTGCCAGTCTGTGACGCATTGTGATAAATCTTTAAATTGACAGAAGTTATCTCGCCTTTAATATTCATAGGAATCTCATAGTTTTCTTCCCTTGCCATATTTTTGGCTAACGAAAGCCCTTTATATAGCGCCTTTGCGGCCTTAAGGTCAATCTGTGCATTTGCGCCATCATAGATTAAATGCTCAACCGCTTTGTTTGCCTCACGAATAATTTCTTGATAAGATACTGACGCCTGTCCTACGTCTGTCATATGCTCTACAAAATTATCTGCCTGATTTAACACGTCACTTTCTATCTGTTCTGTATCTGCATTTGCTGTATCTTTAATTTCTTCTGTGTCTAATGTAGCTTCAGGATTTTTACCTATCACCTGTCGAAACAGTGAACCACGCTCAAAAAGCAACATGGATGCAGCCTGAATATTATCAATGCTAATTGGCTGACCATATGAAATCAATGCATCAATAATCTGCTCGTCAATCTGTTCCACTGTTTGCATATCTTTGTGAAATTCCTTGTGATTGTCTTCTCGTACTTGCGCTACCTCCGCACTATTTTCTGACACGCGTGTCATTTTTATAGTATCTGCAAACTGTTCAATTGTTGTATCGCCCGTAATTTCTTCGGACTTTAATGCACCATAATCTGTTTTGTCCGCAAGCTCCTCTTTGATTTCTCCAGAAAGTCTTGCATAATATTTCTCCTGTGTACTCTGATCTGTATTCTGACTGTCTGTTCCATTGTCAGCAGTACTTTGATATCCTGTATTTATCTGCGCATCAATTGCTTTGCCCTTTGTAATCAGATTCTCTAATCCGCCAAAACCATCATCTACGCGGACGTCCATATTTTTTCCAGATGCAGTCCGTACTGCCGAGAGCATATTTTTAAAATTCATCTGTGCTCCTGACGCGACAAGACTTCCAATCACTGCGCCATCCGATTTCTCAATCTGGCGGAACATACGATAAATACCAATATACGCCTCACGTTCCTCTGTGCTAATACTGCCTGCCCTGTCAAGACGCTGCAAAAATTTAGAGTATTTTTCGGTATCTGCCACGGGATCAGAATCCCTGTTATCCAGATATGCTTCCAGTTCTTCCATTGTCATTTCTAGTGGATTTTTCTGTTCCCGTATCATCTGAAGCGTTGCTGCGGGAGTCATTCTGCCAATCACACCAGTCACCTGACTGTCTGCTGCCTTTATAGCATTTATATTATCATTGTTAATCTGCATTCGATTATAGCCAAGAATCCGAACTGCACGTCGATTCTCCTCGTTTGTCTCCAATCCCAAATCAGAGAGAATATCATCTATATTTCTAAACGCCTTACTAATCTTATCCCCTAAATCTTTGCGCGGTTCTGTCATCAGCGTCTCATATGCAACGGAAGCTTTTTCCTGCTGATTTGGATTCTGTTGATTCTGTCCACCAAGCTGATTTTGAAGTTCTTTGCCCGCCTCGTGAATATGCAATAGCGTGCTTCCAGATATCTTTGACAATAATTTTCCAAGAACCGCTGCCGGCATATCTGCCAGCTCTTTTGTTGTCTCTAATGTTTCTTCAAATAACAATGCACGCTGCGTATTTTCCTCTGCATTTTCTCCTTGAAAGAGAACTGCCTTCATATGTTCTTCCGCTGTCTTTAACGCCTCTACCAACTTTGACAATTCTGTTGTATCAATAGAAATTCCAGATTTTAACAGATGCCTGTTTGCTTCCTCTGTCATCATAAGGCGGATTTCTTCAAGCTGTCTTCTTGCTTGCATTTCTTTTAATTCTGTCTCAGAAGGAAGATTTGTAGCATCTGTAATATCCTCCTCTGTTTTTGTCTTAGAATCAGCTTGACTGTCAATCTGTTTCTGTGCTTCTGTCAAATTTTTAAGATTCATCTCTTTTCCAGATATGGCCGTCTCATGCACCGCCGCATCTGTAATCTGATCTGTCTGCTCCTTTATCTCATGCGCACGAATTGCAATGGAGGTTTCACCTGTCATATTTGCATCTTCTGGTGCCTTTCCATTCTCCATAGCAGTGACACACAAGTCTGCAATATTCTCTTGTTCCATTGGAAAAGAAAGATTTTTTAATGCAGTTAGTTTTTCAAGATTCTGTGCAGTCAATTCAATCCCAGAGGCTACCAACCACTTTGCATTTTCTATTGCCTGTGCCTTTGTGTTCGCATCGGTATCCAACCCTGCTTCCTGCACCACAGTTTCTATACTTCCCTTTAAATTTTCCCAGTTAATACTGTCTGCTTTCTTTGCATAGTATTTTCCATAGTTTCCTGTGCCTTCACTGTAATAACCTTGGGACTGCTGGATATTACCCGCGCTGGAATACTGCGCTTTGTACAAATTCTCTATTGTAGGCGCCTTTCCATTTACAATTAAGTATTTGATAGCATCCTCTGTCAACCCATCAATACTGTCCGCTTTCAAAACTGCCTCGACAAGTTCTGCAATATTCTCATTGGTGACAGGCATGTCGCTTTTCTGCAATGCGTCAGAAAGTTTCCCTACTAATTTATTGATTAGCGCACCAGCGTCTGCTCTACTTCCCACAATCTGCTCGACTGTTTCTAAATCTAAATCATCATTGTATCCTGCTACTTCCACTCCTGCCTGCGCCAGTGTTACCTTAATCTTATCTACAAGGGTGACATATGTCTCCACATCTACACTTCCTGGAGTAAACCCTTCCTCCTGCATCTTCTGCAAGTCTTCCCCAGAAACACAACTGGACATCACTATCATAAAGTCTTTTTTGGATTGCGCATTTGCATTTGCTGCCTGCTGCATAATGTCATCTGTAGTCATTCCATGACTTCCATATGCTTCGTTATCCATAACTTTATCAGCGATGTCCAGTGTATACCCGCTTCTAGATACCTTTCCTGTACCTGTTGCGGCTGGTTTATATGTAGTTGTAGTTGATTCAGTATTCACTGATACAGAAGGAGTATAATTTGTGTCAACAGTAAAATTCATACACATTCCCTACTCTTTCTGTCAGCCCTATTTATTATGTGCCAAATTAGCACAGTCTTTTTTCTTATACTATATCTTATCAGAAGTTTCTCTCTACTTCTGATAAAAGGCGCTGTTCTTTGCGC
>CAJUAE010000034.1:0-10911 GCA_910583965.1 uncultured Lachnospiraceae bacterium | reverse complement strand
TTCTTATAGTATATCTTATCAGAAGTTTCTCTCTACTTCTGATAAAAGGCGCTGTCCTTTGCGCCGTTAATCGACTATAAGAAGCTGCTCTTGCTTCTTATAGTATATCTTATCAGAAGTTTCTCTCTACTTCTGATAAAAGGCGCTGTTCTTTGCGCCGTTAATCGACTATAAGAAGCTGCTCTTGCTTCTTATAGTATATGTCGGAATATTCTGTAAAAAACTTAAGAGCATTCCGCGCAAGTTTTTATGAGATCCGCTTAAATTCCCACTTCCCTTTATGATAACGCACCATGGTGACAATGCCAGTCAACGCCCAAGTCAATCCCGTTGTAAAGAAAATTCCCCACACACCAATAAATGGAATCTTTGTCAGTGGAACTGCAAAACCAACACGTCCAGCTACTTCCATCAACCCATTAACCATAGCAAACGCTGCGTCACCAGCACCATTTAACACACTTCTTGCCACATAAATCATACCTAGAAAAAAGTAAAACCAACTAGTGATAGAAAGTCCTTTTGCACCGATTGCGATAACTTCTGGGTCTGTCACAAACACGCCCACAATCTGTTCGCCCAATAGCTGACATGGGATAAACATCACAATGCTAAATGCAATCACACTACGCACAGCAGCCCGATATCCTTGCTTAACACGGTCAATCTTTCCAGCACCAATATTCTGTCCTGTGTAGGTAGTAATCGCTGCTCCAAGTGAGTTGTACGGCTGTTGTACAAGCTGTTCTATTCGTCCAAGGGCGGTGTTGGCCGCAACTACATTTTCGCCAAATCCATTGACTACTTTCTGTAAAAAAATGCAGGAAAAAGCAATTAACGCATTCTGTAATGCAATAGGAAGCCCCAATGTAAAACAACGTGAAATAATATCTTTTCGCACAGAACGATTTTCTCTTTTAATATGAAAATACGGAATTTTGTATAACGCATATGCGAAAGCTCCGGCCGCTGCAGTAAGCTGTGCAATAACTGTCGCAAGTGCCACACCAAACACAGACCACTGAAATACAATTACAAACAATAAATCAAGCCCAATATTGATAAAACATGCAACCACCATAAAATACAGTGGTGTTTTGGAATCCCCAAGCGCACGCAACACGGAAGCCACACCATTATATGCCGCAATGGCAAGTATTCCTGCGCAAGATACACGCATATAAATCACGGCATCTTCGAGAATAATCTGAGGCGTATCAAGCGCTACTAATACCCATCGCGCTGTAGCAATACCTATGAATCCCATCAAAAAAGAAACTGCTGCCAAAAGATATAGGCCATTAATAATACTTTTTTCTACCATGTCCATGCGGTCTGCGCCAAAATACTGCGATACCACGACACCTACACCCGCTGAAATGCCAAAACTCATAGCAAAAAACAAAAAATTCAAAGACCCTGTTGCACCTACAGCCGCCAGCGCATTGGAGCCTACAAACCTTCCTACTACAATGGAATCCACCATGTTATAAAACTGCTGAAATAAATTTCCGATTAGCATCGGAATTGTAAATTTGAGAAGAAGCCGAGAAGGACTTCCTTCTGTCATGCTAAAAACTGCTTTCTTTTCCATAATTTTCCCCTCTGATTTTATATCTATTTTTATCTCGAAATGCTATCATATCACGATTATAAAATAAATCAATGGGGTATTTTAAATTAAATTACTTTTTACAAATTTGGTATCGAATTGTACAAAAAGAATCCGATAGATTACTTGTAATACAATAAGTTTCATACAAGTAATCTATCGGACTACAACCACAAAGATAGAAAAGAATTATTGTCTCTAACAAGACACATCAACGGATACATTGCACTTACCCTTGCGCGTCTCGCCAGATATCTCTACAAATTGAAATCTTCCAAAACCACGCACAGACACTTTGTCTCCCGATTTTAACTGCCCGCTATTGTTCTCATTTAATCGACCATTTATAAAAATTTTCTTTGACCGAAAAAGTTCCACACTCTCACTTCTTGACAAATTATAAATCTTTGCAATAATACTATCTGCGCGCACTGTATTCACTTGCACAGTCCTGCGTTCAATTTTTGTAATTGTACTCTCTGGTATATTTACTGCGCGCAAACACTTGACATTTGTATGTCGAACCTTATCCAAATTTTCCATAATATAAGGTGCCATCTTATCCATACAAAATAAAAATGCATGTTTCCCCTCAATAATAATATCGCCAAGTGTGTTGCGCTCAATCCCTAAGTTCATTAGTGCCCCCAGATAATCTCTATGACCAAGATCCTCACCAAACTTTTCGACAAGCGGCACAATCTCAATACACAGGATTGGAAATGCCTTTTCATATCCACAAAATTCCTCGTTTCCAAAACGTAACATGACACGCTCACAGTCCGCTGTCCCACCAAATATAGTGACTGGCACATAGGACAACTCTCGCTCCATACGATAATACAAATCAAGCTCCGCTGCTGTCAAAAAACTTGTGAAAAAATATTGATTATTCTGATATGCTCTGTCCGCAAGCTCCTTTAAACGCTTACAAAAAAGTATTTCCTCAGAGTCCATATAAATCCCCCTTATTGCTCCAACGTTTGCAAGTAATCTCTATCCCACAAAAGAATCTTTCGCTTTTGCGTCGTATTTATTGCAAATTTGGCAAAAACTGGTTTGTCTGTGCGTTCATTTGTACTTCCATGACCACTACTCACGCTTTCTTTATAGCTCTTTATTCCCTAATTTTCTCTAATTCTCTTGCCAATTTACATCTATCTTTTATCTGGTTAATCTCAGACATTAACACCGTTTTTAATTCATTGACCATCTCGTCACTCTCGGAAGCCTTAAAACTTTTTACTAGCACGCCAAAATCTGTCTGTTCCTGCCCATCGCCCAAATCATCTGGTGTCAGGACAATCACTTTTGTGACAGGACGCATATTGAGTAACTCCCCTATTCCACCAAACAAAATGCGTGAACGAGCATTATTATAGTAGGCTTCTAATTGACCTCTGCTCGAACGTGGAGAATTTTCTGTCCAAAAAGAATTGAGTTTTCTATATTTACACTCAATAATAATCGTTCCAAGATACCACTGTTCTTGTATGTCATAAATATGAACTAGCAAATCTGGTCTGTTATGATTTCGATAATCGCTGTGATGCCTTGCCATATACAATGGTTGTTCCAGAGAAGTATCTTCCTGCTTTAGCGGAAGACAGATATCATAAATTACTTCCAATCGCAAATCATTCTTTTCAAATCGTATCGTCTTTCCCACATCGAGAAGCGGAAGCAAAGTTCTATCTGCATCGGCGTTGCTTACTTCATCTGGCACGAAGGCATACTCTGACATCAAAATTCTACAGATTTTAAGATAACACCACATTTCATACATATAACTACTAGATTTCCACGTATAAGAAAATTCTGTAGTCAGCCCCAAATCAATTTCGTCTCGTTTTAAATCAAGATGCATTTGGTACAAAAGGCTGTATCTGGAATCCAAAATCAATGCATGTGGAATATATGGGTCCCGCAAATCTTGTACTGACGTATACCATTTCTGAGATTTCAATATCGCTGTCATTTTCCGTAGCCGCACTGCTCTACCTTTAAATTCCTCCAAATTAGTTTTCCACGATATTCTACTTTGTGAAGCACTTCCATCCATTTCGTCAATCAGATTGATAAACTGTTCCAACTTTTTCTCATAATCCAAAATAATTCTCTTTAAGATACGATTTTCTTGAATATCATAATTTACTGTCTTCACTGGAATTTTATAGGTTGGTTCTGAACCAGACCGCACTGCAAATCTTCTGACTGTCTCTGCATCAAAGCTGTAGTTCTCCCCTTCATTCCGGGACACATTTTCATAGACTGTGATAATCTCGCTTCTTGGATTGCTAGAGATATCTGTTAGCGTCATCATAACCTTATTGGAATACTTTCGCATCACCAAAAAATTATGAATCACTTTGGGCGGAATATTTTCATGATTGTTTCCCATACCAATGCTGCGACGTACAATATCCTGTGACAAATCACGAATCTCACGTTCAAGATCGTTTCGCATCATCTGCCACTCTCCAATTGCAATTGGTTTCGGAAGAATCTGCAACGTCCCATAATACCATTCTTTCTGGCACAACACAGCAATCCGAAAAGTATCCACACACAAAGCATCGTACCCCTTACTGCTTCTATACAATGCAAAGCAATCTGTAGAGACCATTCTGTATTTTCTGCCATAGTGATCTTCTTTGATATACAAGTCATCTGCTGGTATCATATTTAACGCATCCAAATACAATCGTGCCTCTGGGTCTTCTGCATTAAAATACAAATCCATATCTTCATTTTCTTCCACGGACAGTGTAATTATATTGTCCCTCCAAATGTTTTGTTCTTCCTTGCAAAACACCCTTGCTTCTTGGATTGTCTCTATTGGATATTTCTGTATCAATTTGAGCGTAAACGGCAGATCAGATACAATATCCATATGCTTTCAGCTCCTTCTGTTTCTGTGTAATCATTTCCCTGCACTTTTCAAAATTTGACAGGTCCTGATACTGGTCAAAAATGCGCTCAAAATTGTTGGTACTGTTCTTGTCCAAAATTGCCCCCAACTGGCTCTCTGGTCCCCGCACCTTGGTCAACACACGCTGAACTACTTGATAGTCAAGTGCTGTTCTTTGATCAAAATTATCAATAACCTCCTGTGGAAGATTGTTAATGTAAGTCTCTATTGATTTCACAATGCGTGGCCCAATTCCATACTTTGTACTTGCACACTGCATCAACTGATGAATATCCCACAACAACTCATGCAGGCGGTCTGCGTGATTTGCTGGTCCCTTTACCAAAAGTCTTGCATAATCGTCGGAAGACCATATTATTGGGCGCTTTGTCGCATAAGGTTTATCTTTCCATTCTGTGGCATAATTAAGCACATTCAATTGAATTACATTGGCCCGGTCCAACACTTTGTCCGAAAAATGATAGGTTGACTCATCCACATTGACTGTTCCCACAAAACGGATATTGTCCCCAATCTTAATTTTATAGGGATAATCCTTAGAATTGTATAATCTGCCAATATACTGTTCATCATACAATTGTAATTCTCGCTTCTGTCGCTCAAGAATTGATAAAAACTGACTAAAATAATGTTCTACTCTTGCCAAATTCATCTCGTCAAAGCAAACTAGATACATCTTATCTGAATTGTTCTGTGCACTGACAAGCAAATCGACAAATCCCGTATCTGATGGTCTGTATACCATATGCACCAAATCAACATACCCAAGTAAATCTGCATCGTCATTCCATGATGGCCGCACTGGGATTACCAAGAGTCTATCTTCAATGCCCAGTGCCTTTGCATAAACTTCTACCAACTGAGACTTTCCAGTACCACTCAAACCAGATAAAATCACAAGACTGCTGCATTTAATTGCTGTGTGTACATTGACAAAATCCCGCATACTATAATAAAGTCCATCCCGCTGGCTGTGATAATCCATTGATTGGATAATCATCTCATCTATTTTTTCTGTAATATCAATCTCAATCAGTTTCTCATTGCTAAATTCATTCACTTCTCGTATATCTGTTGACGCAGTAATTTCAGTCTTCTCCGCAACACTCTTTCCCGCTTTCTTCCGCGCAACAGAATCCTTTAAAATTGCATCCTCAATATCTTTATAAATCGCTTCTGGCACAAAGATAATTGTTGGATTCGCATTCATATCATACACAACAAACTTAATGTAATCGCTAATATTAACTTTAAAAATATCACTTCCTTCCAATATGATTCCGCCTAGCGAATCATATGTGATATCCGTAATTCCTCCAATCGCATAGAGTTTTCCTTCCATGTCTTTCCAGACTACAAAAGAAGGCTTGAACGAATCTAAGTCATATCCGTACAGACTGCCTACTGAGCGCTTCTCATATATGTAATTTTGAAATTCTCCAAGACTTGCATAGTCCCGCCACAGATTAAAACGTTGTTTGCTGCACCAGTCCATAATAATCCTGTCGCCTTCTGCCGCAAAAACAGGAACTGCATAAAACCGCATATTGATATCAAATGCATTGGGCTTGGCCACCAGATTTGCTTTTCTCACCTTCGCAAAATCTCCACCTATCTTGTAGGAAAAGATAAGCAGTTGTTTACTAATCCAATCCCGAAAGATCTCAGAGCGATCCATATCATCAAGATAAGTGTCATCTTCAAATTCAATTTCATCTTCAAAGGAACTAAGATATCCTGTAAAATATTCGGCTTCTCCCTGTGGAATGCTAAGTGATTTTAACATATATTGAATCGCGGAACTTCTATTGATAAAAACACTGTTATTTTTCAGTTCTTCATCGCTAACCAATACTCCAATGATCTGTCTGTCCTCCGTCTGCATCATCCTTTTTTCCTCCCTGACTCGCTGTGTTAATCAAATCTTCCATTGTCAAAAACTGTCTCAACCGCTTCCCGATACATTCACTTATCTCAGATATCAAATGATACGGAAACTGTTTCTGGACAAGCCACACTTCCAAATAGCCACCATTGACTGCATCCTCCTTTATTATCTCATCCCATTCATGAACCATTTTAATGTCATATCCTGGAATATCAATCTTATTTTTTGTCTTTGCAATACATAATAATTTGGGTGCATGTTTCCTATAAAGTTCCAATTCCTTTATTTGTTCCATAAGTGTTTCAATCTGTTCCTCAAGCGCTGCAGTCTGTTGTTCTGTCATCTCCCGTCGTTTGATTTCTTCCTGTTTTTCCGCTTGTACTTTCTCTATTTGATGTTCTAACTCTCCAATTTGTCTAAAAAGACGGTCCTTCGCTTTTTCCTGTCGTAATATGTTTTTTTGTAGATTATCAATCTCTATCTTATTCTCCTGAATCGTATTCTTATACTTTTTATTTTTTTCCTTTATGGTCAATAATTCCTGCTCAAACCGTGCTATCTCCTTTTTTAGTGTTGTACTCTCATTTTTGATTTCCTGTTCTTGATTCTGTGGCTCCTTTTCTAATTCTTTCTTTTCTGTAACTGTATTATCTGTCTCCTTCTTGTCATGTGTCAATTTCTTTAAATATTCTTCAACTCCAGCATGTGTATACTCTCCTTTCATCCATTCTCCTGCAAGATGATATATAACATTTTCCTCATTAATCTTTCGCCGTTCTGCCATAGCACCCAGAACAAGTTGATATGGATATTTTCCGCCGCGTTTTGCTCGCTTTGCCATGCATGCACAGACTGCCCGCGGCGGTGCTTTACTCACATTTTTTGAAAATCCATCCACAACAAATCCCTTCTCAGCCGCTTTTTTGACGACTATTCGCTGATCTTCTTCTGCAAGTAGCAGATACAGCGCACGCGCCAGTTCTAATTCATTCATTTTGCATATCCCCTCTCCTTTTCTTTTGGTAATGAAAGCCCTATGTTACTCTTTCAGTTTACCATGCAAACATTAGTTCTTCAACCTATTTTTATAAAATTATGAAAAATTTTATTTACAATTCTTATAAAATGGTGTATAGTTCGATTGTTACATTATTATTCTATTTTATTGAACTATCTTGCAGAGTAGAATCGCGTGCGTTAGGAATCTTGTACTTCTTTACAATTCCTTACAGTGCCTTGTGAACAGGGAGTTGTCACAGGGACGAAAGAAACAAAAATGCCAAAGCGTATTTGTTTTGCGATACGAGATTCGCATCCCGCTGCTACATATTTGGCTGAGGAAGCGTTAACTTTACGTATATAATAATTCCTAAGTCTCATTTGTGTAGTTTTCGGAAGCTGCATAAAGGAGGCTTATTTTATGCAAAAAATCAGAAAACGGTATGCAGAGTGTTATTCTGGCGCATTCCAACAATTAAAAATCACACATAATCTAGTACTTTGTGGATTGATGGCAGCATTGGCAGTCGTGCTCAACTACACCACATCCATCTTTATCACCCCAAACATTCGCATTGGATTCTCAGGTCTGCCAAATCGTGTTGTCGAATATTTGTTTGGTCCCTGCATTGGCGCAGTTTTTGGCGGTATGCTTGACATTCTAAAATATTTGTTAAAACCAGATGGCGGTGCTTTTTTCTTTGGTTACACCTTTAATGTTATGGTTGCAGGCATTATTTACGGCACAATTTTATATCGACGACCTGTCAGACTCTGGCGCATTTTTATCGCGGAGTTTCTGACAAAGGCAATTGTCAATTGCGGACTAAATACACTGTGGCTCGCTGTTATGAACGGAAATGCTTTTCTGGCAATTTTACCCGCACGTGTAATAAAAAATATCATTATGTTGCCAATTGACACCGTAATCTTATTCTTTACACTCACTTTCGTATCCCGATTATTAATGATGCCAGAGTTTCGCAAATTTCGGAGTGGGAAATTTTAGCCCTTTTTCTGTGTACAAAAATGTGTTAAACTAACTATATAAAGCTACAAAAGCACCTATATTATCAAAGGGGTACATATTTATGAACCATATTGAAAACCACATGTTTGAGGAAATAAAACAATTGATTGATCGCTCTGCTCTTATCTGGATAATCTTTATGACAAGTGTGTCACTTTTGACAGGATTACTCTGTGTGCTTGGTGTTTTTCCACACACGGCGCTGTGGTCTTTGCTCTGGCTTCTGCCGACAGCTATTGCTCTGTGCATTGTTGTCCACTTTTATCACAAAAAAGCAAAAATTCTTGCACAAAAACAGCAGATTTCTATGATGGCTTACCACGCAAAACAAGTTATGGAACAACTTCAACAGCAAATTCCTGATGCACTCATTACAGATAGCAGAATAAAAATGCGGTATCTTGCTCGTCATGGAATTGACATTGATGGCGCTCTGGCCAGACTTGGACAAAATGTAGAAAAATATAATGAACTGGCTATATCTTTCTTACAAAACAGTGACAAATATGAAGATACCTTGTATGATTTATTACAGCCTGACACACTTATGCGATATGGTGCAAATGCGCATATGCTGCGTGTTAAAGTAAATGAACTTGGACTGGTCAATCTTACTGACACTGTATTTTTTCACGAGATAGAAGCCTACGCAGGCTGTATTGACGTGGTGCGTGACAACTGGAAAAAACTTTCTCTTGAACTTGACGAGGCATACAGTATCTTAAATGAATATGTAAAATCTGTCGGTTTGACAGGCAGCAATCATATCTCCTTTAAAAAGTGGGGAGAACAGCTTCAAGAAGCTTTTCAGGCACTTGAAACCTACGACACACAAAAAGCAAAGACAATCTTAAATGAATTGATTCAATCCCCCATTGACTCTGACATTACAAATGCCCTAAGAGGGATTATTGCAAATATTGATGATATGCTGGCACTCTAAAAAGAGAGACATGGGGGCTGTTGCAAAATTCGGCAACTCCACAATATATAGTTAAGATGTCTGAAATAACTATATTATATATTGTGTGCATCCGCCATTTTGCAACAGCCCCTTTGAAATACTAATTCATCAAAGTGAATTTGATATCTATTTATTATTTCAATTCTTTAACATACAATCGGTCTGTTCCATTCCCGTAATTTGTAATATCGTGAAGATAATGATATCCAAACTTTTCATATAAGCCAATATGCTCTGTTGGAATATAAGTTCTTACAAATCCACATTCTTTTGCATATTTATTTGCAAAGTCAATTAACCGCTCGCTAATTCTATTTCCTCGATAATCTTCGACAACAAACAGATTAGATACCCAAGGATATATTTCTGGCAGCGGATAATAGTCTGTCTTCATAATAGAAGCCATTCCCACAATTTGACCATTAATAATTGCCACAAATGGTGTTTCCCAATCTGTAAACACCCACGCCCGTAGTATCTCCAGCATATGTTCTTTTACATCTTCCCAAGAAAAATTTTCAACAAAATGGATTAATTTATTAGCCAATTTTGTATCTTTTTCTACTTTTTTTATTTCTAATACTTCTATGCTGAAATTATTATTTTTTAATCCAAAATGTCGCTCTACTTTTTCTACAGTTTCATCAATTGTACTTTTGGATGTTCTTTCAATCCAGTAATAGTCACTATCCTTGATAGCATTATAATACTTCTCGTTAAGACTTTTAAGCGTTTCGTTACATACTGCCTTTTCTTTCTCGGTATCAGAGGTACTATTTATAAAATCGCTAAATCCTTGATGGTCGGGACGATTACAGTAATCATCAATTATATTTGAAGGTTCTTTTAGTAAAAATACGATTCGAGAGGGTTCCGTAAATTTTTTGACTTCTTCTATAGTCAAATGGCAATCACACAATACAATTTGATTTTGCGAAAGTCGTATCAAATCCAATAGCACAAAATCAAATTGTTCTCTTGTGTTATCAATCAACCAATTTCTGTATTCCTCTACAGTACGCCCAAAAAATGCATCCGCATCTTTAAAAGTTTTGTTCATTGCAGGCTGAAAAGCAATATTTGAGATTTTTTGATGATTTGCAAACTGCTCATCAACATCATATACCAATAAATTATGCCGCTTCGCCAACTCCCGTGAAATAGTTGTCTTCCCTCCACAAGGTGTTCCAGTTACAAAATAAACATTTTTTAAGTATTCTTTTATTACATTATCCTGAAATATCATTGCAAAATCTCCTTTATTAAATAGTCTTTCGTGTTCTGCCTATACATAAAACTATTTAATATAGTCTTATGTACTTAGATATTTCTTAATCTTAATACCATATTTTTCACCTCCACAAATCCCGATTGTGATTTGATGATTTTTAAGGGAAACATTAGCTGTTATATTTTATTAATAAATTCTCCGCTAACCCTTGAAAACACTAAGTTTGTCGCAGGTGAGCTTTCCCTTATAGTTTCC
>CAJUAE010000033.1 GCA_910583965.1 uncultured Lachnospiraceae bacterium | reverse complement strand
GCCGGGCACCTGTCAGCGAACCGATAAATCGGTTTGATGACAAATTTCACTTGGGCGCCCGTGTGCATAAAAACAAGTAGGAGAATCATGATTCCCCTACTTTTTTAAAAATTTCTACAATTATTATACTTCTACAATCCACCCTGCAGGTGCATCTATACGTCCCATCTGGATACCTGTCAATGTATCATAAAGCTTTTTGGTAATAGGTCCCATCTCATGCATACCTGATGGCAGACAAATTTCATCCTCTTTATTTACAATTTTTCCTACAGGAGAAATTACCGCAGCGGTTCCACAAAGTCCACACTCCGCAAAATCCTTCACTTCGTCAAAGAAAACTTCCCGCTCCTCAACTTCCAAACCAAGATACTCCTTCGCAACCACCATCAAAGAGCGCCGTGTGATTGATGGCAGAATGCTGCTTGACTTCGGTGTGATAACCTTTTTATCCTTCGTCACAAAGAGAAAGTTTGCACCACCTGTCTCCTCAACCTTAGTGCGCGTTGCTGGATCAAGATACATATTTTCATCAAACCCGTCCTGATGCGCAGTTACAATCGCATGTAGACTCATCGCGTAATTTAAACCAGCTTTAATATGTCCGGTTCCATTTGGTGCCGCCCTGTCAAAATCACTTACTCTGATTGTTAAAGGTTTCGCACCCCCCTTAAAATAAGGTCCTACCGGAGTTGTAAAAATTCGGAACTGATATTCGCTGGCTGGTTTTACGCCAATTACAGGATTTGTACCAAACATGTATGGTCTTACATAAAGAGTTGCCCCAGAACCATAGGGAGGTACATAAGCCTCATTTGCTCTGACTACCTGTTTCACACCCTCCACAAAACGCCCTTCTGGAAGTGGTGGCATCTCAAGGCGCAAACAACTATCATGCATACGTTGTTCATTTAAATCTGGTCGAAACACAACTATTTTTCCGTCTTGTGTTGTATATGCCTTTAAACCCTCAAAGCATGTTTGTGCATACTGCAAAACTCCAGCACATTCATTTAAAACAATATTGGCGTCCTCTGTAAGACCACCCTCATCCCATGCATCGTTCTTAAAGTTTGTTACATACCTTTTTTCAGTCTGTCTATAACCAAAATCAAGACCAGACCAATCCAAATCTTTTTTCTCCATTTTCACACGCTCCTCCTACTCATAGAAATAGTCTCTCCAAATCTTTTGTAACATCAAGTGCAAAACGATTCCGAGAGGCCAGAAATAATATGCAAAATTGCTTGTACTTCTTAATTTTTTATTATTATACGACAAAGTACAAAAGTCAACATTTCTGTACATATTTCTGAAAATAATATGTCAGATCAAAATAAGTCTGTTCTTCGCTTTCTTGTACTAATTTCCATTCCGACATCTTATCAAGCCGTGGAAAATATACATCTGCTTGATATGCATAATCTATTTTTGTGATATAAGCTGTGTCACAGTAGGGAAGAAGCTGTTCATACACGCTCGCTCCCCCTGCCACATAAACTTCTCTGTCATCATACTTTTTTAATTCTTTCAAGAGCATCTCAACAGAATAGACAACTACAGCATCTTTCACCTGATACTGTCTGTCCCGCGACAAAATAATATTCACACGATTTTTTAAGGGCTGTTTCTGCGGAAAAGTTTCTAATGTTTTTCTGCCAAACACAACCACCTTTCCCTCTGTTATCTCCCGAAACTGTTTCTGGTCCCTTGGAATGCGCACCAATAGGCTATTTTGCCATCCAATTGCCCAATTGTTATCCACAGCCGCTATCATGTTCATATTAATCCCCCATGCCGCCTTTTGGCGGCTCAAATTTCACATTTTTTCTTCAACGATTCTAATCATATTTATCTGCAAGAGAATTAATCTGGTCTGCAAATCTTGCTAACTCTTTGTTCGGTTTACCCTCATTTTTGTAAATAACAGCAATCAACCGTTGTCCAGCAGCCAGCAATCTTGCAAAGACATCAGATACACTGCGCAGACGTTTCTTAACCGCAACAGGAGAAGCCTCAAATTCAACAGCTCCTGTAATAAGGTCAATACGTGTACCTGAATAAGGCGCATACGCATCATAACCGTGTTCTGTTCGCAGACAATCTGCAAACAAACTACATGCGGTGTCCTCTCCATGCACAATAAATACCTTGTCTGGCTTATTTTCAAAAGCATCTACCCACTCTATCAAACCATTTTTATCCGCGTGACCACTAAGCCCGGGCAACTGTGTTATCCTTGCTCGAACTTCAACCGCCTCGCCAAAAAGTTTTACCTCATCCGCGCCTTCTATCAAAATGCGCCCTAGTGTGCCTACCGCCTGATATCCCACAAAAAGAATTGTACATTCGGGTCTCCAGAGGTTGTGTTTAAGATGATGCCGGATTCGCCCTGCTTCACACATACCACTTGCAGAAATAATTACTTTCGGCGTCATATCAAAGTTAATCTCTTTAGATTCCTCGCTGGTAATGGCAAGTTTCAATCCCGGAAAATTTAATGGATTGATACCTTTGTTTACCAACGCCATTGCCTCCTCGTCAAAACAGGTATATATATTCTTCTGAAATACCCCTGTCGCCTCCACAGCAAGTGGGCTATCCACATACACTTCAAAGCGTGGAAAATTCGGTATCATATTATCTGCCTTAATTTTTCTTAGAAAATATAAAATTTCCTGTGTTCTACCCACAGCAAACGAAGGAATGACAACATTACCTCCCTTTGCAAAAGTTCGATTGATTACCTCCGCAAGGTCCGAAACATACCCTTCCTTCTGTTTAGGATGATATCGGTCTCCATATGTCGCTTCCATAACAACATAATCTGCCTCTTTTGTATAGATTGGATCTTTGATAAGTGGTTGATTTTTATTTCCAATATCACCTGAGAAAACAATTTTCTTTGTCACATCGTTCTCAGTCAACCAGACTTCAATACTAGCAGAGCCAAGCAAATGCCCCACATCTGTAAACCGAATATGAATACCATCACTAATCTCAACATCTTTATTGTACGCACATGGAATAATACTTCTAATCACACCGTCAGCATCCTCCATGGTGTAGGCTGGCTCAACTGGCTCAAGTCCAGAATGTCGCTTTGCCTTTCTATTCTTCCATTCTGCTTCCTGCATCTGAATATGTGCACAATCCCGCAACATAATTGAACACAAATCCGCAGAAGCCTCTGTTGTAAATACCTGCCCACGAAAGCCTCTCGCATACAGCAAAGGCAGATTTCCTGAATGATCTACATGTGCGTGTGTCAGAAACACATAGTCAATCTGTGCCTCGTCGACAGGTAACTCACAGCACTCAAAGGGATTTGACCCTTGCTGCATACCGCAGTCCACAAGAATATTTTTCCCGCACGCCTGCATGAAATGACAACTTCCTGTTACTTGATGGTCCGCTCCTACAAAGGTAAGTTTCATACAAATTCCTCCTTTATGTTCTTTTTTCACACGAACTCCCATCTGCCCACTTTTGCAGTCATACAAGTCAAGATGGGTGAAATCTTTGATTTCATATTGTTATTATTAGTTTAACACATTTTAATCCATTTGAAAACAAGAATCCAAATTCAGAACATATTTTCTGCAATAATGGGTTTTCTCCCTTAGTGACCTTCTAAGCCGCAAATAGTAACTCGAACTCTACTCAAGATGCTGTTTTACAAATTTCTTGATTGCGTCATAGCTTTCCTGACTCAATATATGTTCTATTTTGCATGCATCCTCAACAGCAATCTCTTTGGAAACTCCAAGCGCTATCAGCCAATTAGAAATAAATTCATGTCGCTCATACACCATCTGCGCAATCTTGCTACCAGAATCGGTAAGGTAGATAAAGCCAGCCTCAGTGACTGTTATATAATTTTTTTCTCGCAAATTCTTCATTGCAATACTCACACTGGGTTTCTTAAAGCCAAGCTCATTTGCAATGTCAACCGAACGCACAACCGGAAGCTTCTTGCTCAATATCAATATCATTTCCAGATAATTCTCAGCAGATTCATTCTCTATCATTTTTCTCTCCCATTCAACCGGAAAACTTTAACAATTCCTTATAATTATCGCCAAGTATATCACACATTTTACCAAATATCAACTATTCCTGTTGCCTTGCCAAAATGACCGTAACAGTTCAGCCATGCAAAATTGAATATACAAAATGCCGCTGGGAGCTTGCTCATATAAGGCATTTTGTATATTCAATTTTATAGGGCGGACGCCCAACATGAAATAAGTTGTCGGAAATAGCCAAAATTAACTGTCAGAATGTACAACTCGGCAACTTATGAATGGGCATGACTGAACTGTTACAAATGACCTAATCAATTCGGTTACAATTGACGCACACAAAATGCCCAAAAGAAGACATTTTAACACTGGCTCTGCACCATGCAGCAAGTGTATGGTGTGGATGTGAAAAGTAACACGAACCCAGCCCTAAATTTTTGCAAACAACAAAATATGAAAAATCCCTTTTTCACAGTAACAGCCAATGTTTCCGCCAATATTATCTGAAAATGCCTGCACACTCTGCATTCCCAAACCATGCCCCTCCCCCGCCTGACTCTTAGGAAGACCTGTCACTGCATCGAGCATAATTTCTTCTTCATATGCATTTTGAACATGAATCAGCACATGCTTTTTGTCACATTCAATCTTTGTCTCCACACGTTTTTCCTTTGTCTGAAATCCACCCACACAGCGCACTGCATTCTCAATCAAGTTGGCAATCACCGCAGCAAATTCATAGTTATTAAATGGAAGTTCTCGTGGCACAACCGCCTCAAGCTGCACAGACACACCACACTGCTGCGCCTTATCCATCATATGAGAGATAACAGAATTGACCATCAGATTCTCACAGTACTTCACTATTTTGTTATCATCAGCAACCGCCTTAATATGCACAGTCACATTCCGAATCTCATCATACGCTTGCTGATTTAACAAGGCATCAATCATACCAGAATAGTGACGCATATCATGGCGCAATATCTTTAAATTCTGTTCTGACTGTTCCACCAAACTATACTGTGACTCTAATCCTTTAATATAAGATTCAAAAAACACATTTTTCCAATAAATTCCTGTTCGCTCTGATTCACTTTCCAAATATCGCAGTACAACCACATAGGAGACAAACATTGTGATAAGAAATAACAGAACCGCTGGAATATTTTGTGGATTTTCTTCAAGTTTAATCGGAAAAAATGTCAACGTGCAAAAACCACAATAAAAAAACACGGGTATCAGGCACAACTCCCACCAATTTTTACCTGCCTCCCGCTCTTGAAATCGAAACCAGATTGCTCTGATTCTAATATATAATACAAATAAAATGATAGTATGAATCACAACACTTCCCACCACGGAAATCATTATATTTCCTGTCCAGATATGCAAAACTGTGGCTATGACACTTCCTGCAATAACATAATTAGAAGCACTAAGTCCTACAAACAAAAGTTTGCTATCGCGATGCTTCGCAATATAGATTCCCGTAAACTGTGTCACGCAAATCTGAAAAATTGTCACTATCAGATAACACAACTGACTATCTGGAAAAAAGTTTAACTTTAAAAGATCTGTCACAGTCAAAAGCAGAGCGGAAGTAACACACACACCTGCTGTCTTCTTTTTGGAATACCGATGTACAATAAATAAATACATAAACAGCATCAAAAAGACATGACTAATCGTATAAGTAATATTCTTGTAGATCACATCTTCCGTCCTCCTTCTATTGATAACATGCCGAAAGGAATTGCAGATATGTCCGTTTTACATCTGTGGCTCTGGTCTTACTGACAGGAATCCTTTTTCCACTCTCCATCACAATCTCACTCTGTTCTAATTTCTTTACATACTTCATGTTAATTAAGAAAGATTTATGTACTTGTAGGAAACTTTTGTCTCCTGCAATTTCCCGAATCTCCTCATCAAAAGACTTTCTGATAAAAATACTCCTAATATTTTCACCATCGTTTAAATAAACGTTTAGCGTCCGAGAATAATTCTCAATATATTCAATTCGGGAATAAGACACAGATAGAGTGCCCTCCCTTGTCTTTACCAAAAACAAATGTTCCTTATGTATTCTAGTATAGGAACGCGCAAAATTCATAGCCTCAAAAAAGTTTTCTGCACTAACTGGCTTTAATAAATATCGCGCTGCATGTACTCCATAAGCTTCCAACGCATAATCATCCGATGAAGTAATATATATAATTACTCCATCACTACCAGCTTTGCGAATCAAGCTACCAATATCGAGTCCTGTCCTGTCAGACATAATCATATCCAATATGTAAATATCTGCCTGTCTTCCTGCTAGAATCTTATTATATAGTACTGTAGCATCCAAATATTTTTCAACCGTAAAACTTATGTCTGAGGCTGATTCCTTGTACTGCTCCAGCAAAATTTCTATTGTTTGTAAATCCTCAATACAGTCATCACAGACCACCACCTTCATAAGTACACGCCTTACTTTCTTTTCTGTAAAATAAAATTATATTAAATTCCTGCCTAATTTTATTAAAATTACTCCAACTTTGCCAGTTGAATCCTCCAAAGATAATTCAACTGACCTTTTCGTTGGAAGCAAAATAATAACTACTATAACACCAAAGACGGAGCTGCATATACTCGTGTCCCTAACTCACTATTTAACATATATAAACTGCGTGCATCTTCTCCAAAAAGTTCCATTTTGGTAATCTGGTCCATAGAATTTTTTTCTTCTTCCCCTTGTTCTTTCACAAACCAATCTAAAAACTGCGTCGTGCGAAAATCCTTTGCTTCCTGTGCTGCACCATAGATTGTATTGATCAATGAGGTCACATAGCGCTCATGTTCAAGCCCAACTTTAAGCGGATCTATCAATGTCTCAAAAACTGCATCTGGCTTTGCAATCGCCTCAAGTGTAACTTGCTGATCATTATTCTGCAAATATCGATACATTAACATTGCATGATCTTGCTCCTCTTTTGCCTGCACCTCATACCAATTGGCAAATCCATCCAGTCCTTTTTTTGTATAAAAATTTGCTATATCAAGATACAGATATGCAGAGTAAAACTCCTTGTTAATCTGTTCATTTAATAACGCTGCTATTTTCTCATTCATTTTTCTCTCCCTGCTTTATATAAGCTTCTTCTTTTTTCAGAAGTCTAACACATTCCTTGTCTATTATCAACCATAACACAGCACCTGTCAAGCCCGCTTTTCACAACCATTGATTATTCGGTTCCAGTTTAGTTACTTTTCATACCCACATCTTGCACTTGCTGTATGGTATCAGCTCCCGTGAAATAGCGATGATACTGAAAGATATCAAGTCACCATGAAATAATCTTATATGATTTGACATTTATAACAGAAAACCAAAAACGAAACTGTTACATTATTCGGGTATTATCTGAACTTTTCCCAATTTCCCATCCCTATCCATACCATGTATGTGACATTTCTCTCTGTGAAAACAATCAATATACGCCCACACTTCTTGATTAATTCGTTCCCCAGGATAGATCACTGGGATCCCTGGCGGATATGGTGCGATCATCTGACCTGATACTAGACCAACGGCCTCCTGCCAATGGACTGATATTTTTTTAGAAAAATAAGCGTCACGTGGCGTCATAACTTGTTCTGGAAACATTGGAAAATGTGGATACACATTTTTCTGCAACCTTGAATATCCCACATGTGTTCTGCTAATTTCTGCACATGCGGCAATCAGTCTATCCAAATCCTGCAATTCATTTGCATAAGTAACAATCGCAAGCACATTTTCTTGGTCCGCAAGTTCCAAATTAACTGCATATTTTTCATAGAGAATTTGTTTTAGTGCATACCCAGTCAACCCCATTTCACGCGCAGAAAACACAAGGCGCGTACTGTCAAGCCGCCCATTTTCCATACAGCAAAATCCTGCAATCTCCTTGATTTTGTTTCTTGCATATGTCGCAAGAAACAACGCTTTCTCCATCATCTCTGTTCCGTGAAGTGCAAGCTCATACCGCGCACAATCAAGTGAAGCCATCAAAAGATAGCTTGGACTTGTACTTTGCACCAACTGTAAATTCTGCGCAATTCGCTCAAACACCACACTACCCACACCATGATATTTACAATGCAGTACAGAACTTTGTGTCAAGGCACCTGTCACCTTATGCATACTTTGTACACACATATCTGCTCCCGCCACAAGTGCTCCCCTAGGAAACGCACTATGAAAATACAGATGCCCTCCATGCGCCTCATCCACTAACAAAAGTGCACCATATGTATGACAAATTTCTGCAATTGCCATCAAATCGGAACACACCCCATAATAACTTGGATTCACTATAAAAAGTGCTTTGCAATCAGGATTTTCGGCAAATCCTTTTCTAACAGACGCCTCTGTAATCTCTCCTTGTATTCCCCATTCACAAATAACCTCTGGCATCAGATATACAGGCTTTGCCCCAGACAAAATCAGTCCCATCAATGCAGACTTATGCGCATTTCTGGCAATCAGAATCTTTTCCCCCGCAAGCGCTGCACTAAGAATCATTGCCTCGTTTCCACAAGTACTTCCATTTATAAGAAAGAAACTTCGGTCTGCTCCATAAAGCGCAGCAAGCAATTTCTGTGCCTTATCAATCGCTCCTTCAGGACAATGCAAGTCATCGGTAAGTGGCGTCTCTGTCACATCATAAGAAAAGATTTTCTCTCCAACTTTGTCCGTCCAGCGCGGACTGATTCCCTTTTCTAGTCGGTGTCCGGGCACGCTAAAATATGCTGGTCGTCCAGCGATAAATTCTGTGATTGCATCTAGCAGTGGTGTCTGGTTCTGTTCCATTCCTTTTTATTCCCTTTCTGTAATTTTTATGTTATAATATTTTTCTACCTGTATGTTTGCAATCCGACAGTTCACTTAATTGCATTACAAGTGAACTGTCGGATTTGCAACACTCTTTTATGAACAAAAAACAGCTGCATTCACAGACGTAAAAAATTTTTGCAAATGGAAGAACAGGTTATTTTGATATTAAAAATGATCTAGGAGGTATTTTGCATATGTCTTATATTTATGAAACCCACTTACATACAACCGCTGCCAGTGCCTGCGCCAAAAGTGCAGGTTCCGAATACATTTCTTTCTACAAAAATCTGGGATATGATGGCATAATCGTCACCGATCATTTTTTTAATGGCAACTGCTGTGTTCCTGAAAATCTACCGTGGGAAGAACGTGTGGATATTTTTTGTAGTGGTTATGAGGACGCCAAAGCCGAAGGAGACCGACAAGGACTCAAAGTATTTTTCGCATGGGAATGTCGTTTTAACGGTGATGAATTTCTCGTTTATGGACTCGACAAAAAATGGTTAAGAGAACACCCTGAAATGATGACTTGGGACCATGTCACGCACTACCAAAAAATCAGAGCAGACGGTGGCCTTGTTGTACAAGCACACCCTTTCCGAGAAAGAAGATACCTGTCTGAAGTCTATGTGCACCCGCACCAATGTGATGCCTTTGAAGTGGCAAATTGTGGGAATCCTCATGAGCAGGATCGCCTCGCATATCGTTATGCCAAAGAACATCACATCACAATGACTGCAGGTTCAGATATCCACCATGTCGGCAGAACAGACAATGGTTATATCTATGGTATGGAATTTGACACACCCCTAAACACTATCACGGACTATGTAACACGAATCAAGCATGGAAGTGGTTTCTCACTTCATGTCCCATCTGATCATCTTGTGTGGGAAGAAGGAACGACAAACCATCTGCCTGTCTATATCTTTGACAAAAATAACATACCCATTCTCACAGACAGCGTTGCATGTATCTTGTCAACTTTTTAAACGTCCCCATGTACTTCTGGAAAACAAAATCAGAATTGGAAAAATCTCAAGCCTGCCTGCAAGCATATCAAAGATCAACACTAACTTTGACAACCAACTAAAATCTCCAAAATTGCAGGTAGGCCCCACCGCTTCAAGTCCGGGGCCAATATTATTAAAACAAGATAGAACTGCTGTAATATTGGTCGTAATCGAGAATTTATCAATTGATACCAAAATAAAGCTGATAAATAAAATAATAACATAGGCTGAGAGATACGCATTGGTATTCTCAAGTACTTTCTCATCAATCATATGGTTATTGATTCTCACAACCTGTACTTTCTGTGGCGATATCGCACGCCGTAAATTTCTGCGAAGACTTTTAACTACAATTAGAACTCGAGCGCATTTAAATCCACCTCCTGTACTTCCTGCACTTGCACCAATTACCATCAATCCCAATATTATCGCTTTGGAAAAACTTGGCCACAAATCAAAATCTGTCGTTGCAAATCCAGTAGTTGTCACAATACTCGCCACTTGAAAAGCGGCATGACGCACAGTTTCTTCCAGCGTACCATAAAATCCTCTGACATTGAGCGTGATTAACACAATACTTCCAAGTACAATTCCTAAATAAAGGCGTAGTTCCTCATCCTTAAATACACTGTAAAACTGGCGTAATAAAAGCATATAATAGCAGCTAAAATTTATACCAAACAGTAACATAAAAACAGTACATACATTCTGAATATACGAGCTATAGCTGGCAATACTGTCATTTTTAATCCCGAAACCGCCTGTCCCCGCTGTACCAAATGCTGTACATACAGAATCAAACAGAGGCATACCACCCAACAATAAAAAAACAATATTTACAATGGTGAGTATCATATAAATCAAATAGAGAATTTCCGCTGTCTTCTTCATCTTTGGCACTAATTTTCCCACTTGTGGCCCGGGACTTTCCGCCCTCAGAAGATGCATTGTAAATCCTTTACTGCTCTCTCCAAAAGCTCCTACCGCCAACACAAAAACAAGAACTCCCATTCCCCCCAGCCAATGGGTAAAACTTCTCCAATAAAGGATTCCTTTAGAGAGGATCTCCACCTCTGACAGAATTGACGCACCTGTTGTTGTAAATCCAGATACCGTCTCAAACAGCGCATCCAAATACGAAGGAATTTCCCCAGAAATATAAAAAGGCAAAGAGCCAAGAAGACTCATTACAATCCAACTAACACCGACGCATACCAAACCTTCTCTTGCTCGAAAACCTTTTTTATTCCCCTTACACAATATACTTAACAACAATGACAAAACTAAAATAATACCAAAACTGGCAGCAAATCCGATTGCTGCCATTCTTTCTTTCTGAGCCAGACTAATCGCCAGCGGTACTGTCATAAAGATTGCCTCCACTAGCAGAATATGTCCTATAAATCTGCCCATCATTTTATAATTCATGACTGTATATCCTTCCTTTTACTAACATAAACTCTCGACGTCAATTCTCGAAGATATCATTCAATTGGTAAATAACTCTGTCAGCGATTGTCACAACTATAACAGTATCCCCTCGTACAAAGCTAGAATCACCATTGGGAATCTCAAGCTGTGCACCATGCATAATACACACTATCAACACATTTTTCTTAATCCGAAGTTTTTTAAGTGGTTCCCCACAGTGCAGTGTATTCTGGTCTACCATAAACTCCACTGCTTCCGCCTGCCCGTCTGCAATTGTATATACAGTAAGTGCTGCTCCTGTCTGATTTTTCATAGCGCGTACATACTGTACTATTGTATTACAACTTAACTCTTTTGGACTGATAATACTGCCTAGTGGAAGCGCATCCAATATGGTATTATTCTCAAGTCTTCCAAGTTTTGTAATAATCTGTGGAACCTTGCAACTGCTTCCATACAAAGAAATAATAATATTCATCTCGTCTACACCCGTAAGTGTTACCAAGGCATCACAGTTAGAGATTCCTTCATTGTCCAATAAAAATTCTTTTGTAGCATCTCCATGAATCACAGACGCCTTGGGAAGCATGTGTGAGAGTTGGATACATTTATCATAATTCTGCTCTACAATCTGAACACTCACACCATTTTTGATAAGCATCTGTGCTAGATAATAGCTCACACGCCCTCCTCCACACAGGATAACACGCTTTGCCTTATGCGTAATAATCCCTAGATTTCTAAGAAGTGTCGTCAGTACATTGGTCGGAGCTGTAACAAAAATACGATCTCCTGCCAACAACACAAAATCACCACCTGGTGTGACTGCTTTACCATTTCTAATCACCGCACACACCAGAATTTTACATTTTACAATATTATACAGATCATTGAGTGCTGTATTACAAAGCTTATGCCCAGATTCCACACGAAGCTCTACAATTTCCACTCTCCCTTTTGCAAACGTATCTCGCTTTAAAAATCCAGGATATTTTAGCAAACGTTCAATTTCAACAGCGGCCTGTCTCTCTGGATTAATCATCATGGAAAGCGCAAAAAGACTCCGCATTTTGTAAATCTGGTCAGTATACTCTGGATTTCTGATACGGGCAATTGTATGAATGTCAGGATTAATTCCATGTGCCGTCATACAACAGAGCAAATTGATCTCGTCTGCATCTGTCACAGCAATAAGCAAATCGGTATCTTTAACTCCAGCCTTCTCCAATATTTCCATCGATGCACAGTTCCCCTGCACTGTTATAATATCGTACCGTTCCTCTGTGGATTCCAGCACTTTCAGGTCAGCATCAATCAAGGTGAGATCATAACCCTCCGCAGAAAGCTGCTTTGTCAGCATCGCACCTACTTTGCCATCTCCTGCAATTACTATTTTCACGTCATTAGTTCCTCCTGTTTTCAATTCTGCATTTATTCTTGGCAATTCCAAGAGACCGTCTATCTATGGTCAATATGCATTATAATATCTCCACGTACATTATATCATCTTGGTATAAAAAGGCAATAAGAAAAGGCAGATGCATCCATCTGCCCTTATCTCCATTTTATGCAATGCCTACATTTCTTCTTCTGTTTGTGTTTCCGCCTGCTCTGGATGGAGTTTTTCTTTTATTTTCTCAATTAATTCCTCTATAGAAGAAGCCTCTATCTTCTCAGTCTCCTGCTTCTTCTCTGTAATCTTCTCAATCCGGTCTTCTTCAATTTTTTTCCGCTCAGCGCGCTTTTCTTCCAGACGCTCCTGCTGTTTCTTGTCTGCCTTACTGCTGCTCTCCTGCATATCTTTCAGAAGTTTTACCGCATAAGAAACATTTCCGTCTTTGTCTAACGTAATGCTAAAGCTTTCAATTTTATCTGCGTCTTCACCAAGTTCTTCTTTGATCGTATCAAACTTTTCGCCTGCACCGCTGAGAATACTCTCATACTTTTCTCTTGCTGCTGGATCTGTTGCCATCTTCTCAAGAAGTTCAGGATTAATCAGCACACTGTAATCCTTATCAGAAAGACTTGCATAGTAATCCTGCTCCTCGTCTGTAGACCACTCTGCCACAGCGATATCCATATTTCCGTATTTCTCTCTAAGTTCCGAGAGCAAATCTTTCGCGGCATCACTTAACTGAACACCTTCTTGGATACCATTGGAGTCAAGTGCCTTGTACTCAGATGACTCTGTGCGCTTGGGTCTGCTATATCCTGCCTTTACCTCGCGCGTCTGCCCACTATACTCATATGTATCCCTGTCCATATTTGACTGTCTGTTATCTACATCTGTCTTTTTTGTTGGTGCCTTTCTGTTGACTCCTGTGACTGTCCCTGTAAAAGCAGCCTCGTCCTTATTTGTTTGATTTGAAAAAATTCCTGTATTGTTCAAAAGTGAACCGTAATTGATTCCATTCATTTTCATACCAGCCTTTCTTTAATAAATAATCTATTTTACACATAGGGGGATTCCTTTCCCTATATTTCCAGTTATTCTTAATATCGGCACTTTTCCAACCAAACTTTATAGTATTTATCCCATTTATTTACACCATTGCTTCCTGCCGCATCCGAAGTAGTACTTTTTTCTCCAATCGACTTACTTGAACTTGACTTATGCCAAGGTCTCCTGCCACTTGCATCTGTGTTTTATTTTCAAAATACCGCAATCGAATCAAATTTTTCTCATGCTCATCAAGTGTGCTAAACAGCTTCTCTAACAACAACCGATTCACAATTTCATCGCTCTCGCCTTCCTTCCCAAGCATGTCCACTAAAAGCATATCATTTCCTTCTGATGTATACACTGTCTTATAGATTGACTCGACTTCACGACAAGCCTCAAGCGCTGTTATAATATCCTCCACAGCAATTCCAGAATCCTCTACAAGTTCTGATAATGTTGGCTCTCTGCCCATTTTCTGTAAAAATGCCTCCCGAATCCAGTTTATCCGCTTTCCGTTCTCTTTCACACTTCTGCTAATTTTTATAATGCCATCATCTCGCAAAAATCTTCGTATTTCTCCCACAATCATTGGCACTGCGTATGTGGAGAAACACACTCCATAGTCTATGTCAAATTTTTCAATTGCTTTCACAAGTCCTATTGCTCCAATTTGAAACAAGTCATCTGCCTCAACTCCAGCTCTGTTGGCATAGCGTTTTATCACATGGCGTACAAGCCCCATATTGTCCTTAAAAAGCTGTTCCTTTGCTTCTTTATCTCCTTTCTGTGCCCTGATAAAAAGCTCCTTCTCCCCCATATGCTATTCCCTGCCACTTCTGTTCCATACTGCTGCCTGAAGGATTGGTTTTGTTCCAGTAGCCTGTCGTTTGGAAAAACGTTTCCACATATGTACACAAGTTCCTTCTCCCGGGGTACTCTCCACATCTAATCCATCCATAAACGCCTCCATAAAAGAAAATCCCATGCCGGACCGTTCACTGGACGCACCTGTTGTAAAGAGTGGTTGCATTGCCTGTTCCACATCCGCGATACCTACTCCATGGTCTATAATATCAACCACAAGTTCTCCATCCGCAACTAAATTCGCTTGCAAAATCACTTTTCCTCCATTTTCTTTGTAGCCATGAATGATTGCGTTGGTGACAGCTTCCGACACTGCTGTCTTTACGTCCTCAAGTTCATCGATTGTCGGGTCAATTTCTGCGAGAAATGCTGCTATCACAACCCTCGCTAGCCTCTCATTCTCCGATATAGCATCAAATTCCATAGAAATTTGGTTCTTTAACGTTTTCATATAAATTCCTTTTCCCTTTCTAAATTAGTAATCCCTTACGCCAGAATTTCGATAATAGTTGACATTCCAGATGTTTTTAAGATTCTACTAATGCGCTCACTTGCGTTAATCGCATACACCTTCCCACCAAAACACGAGATTTTACGATACCGTCCTATAATAATCCCAAGACCAGAGCTATCCATAAAAGTTGTGTTTTCAAAGTCAAACACTATATTTTTCACCTTGTCATCTAAAATCAACCTGTCCGCACACTCTCGAATGCCAGCAGCACCATGATGATCGACTTCCTGCGGCATTTTTATACATAGATAATTGTCAATGATCGCATACTCCTCCATATTTCGTTCCATTCATGCTCCTCCATTTCCTATCTTTTTCTAGTCATCTTCTCTTACTCACTATTTGTCAGTTTTATTAATATATTTCTTTTGGATCCACGTGCAATCGAGTAGAGAAGACTTATCTTCTCCTACTCGCGCGCCAGGCACCCGTCAGCGAACCGATAAATCGGTTTGATGACAAATTTCGTTTGGGTGCCCGTGTGCACAAAAAGAGGACGTACCCTGTGGTATGTCCTCTTTTGTATCTCTATGGTATGCTGTCATTCCCCTTTGATTTCCTTTATGTAATTTTGTGACTTTCTTGCCTTCGCCGTATTTGGAAAAAGTTCTATCACCTGTTCGTATATCTCTACTGCCTTGTCCAGATTTCCCTTTTTGTTATAAGAATTTCCAAGATTATACAGTGCCTCACCGTTTGTCGGGTCATAGGAATACGCGCGCTCAAGGTTTTTAATCGCTGTGTCATAGTCCTCTGAACGATATGCATCATAACCCACATTGTAGCTATTTCTCGCTACAACTTTGCTCACATCCTCTCGCAGTGTTTCATACAGCGCCTTGTAACTCTCTGTCGCATCATTTTGCAGATACTCTGTATTGATTTGTTCTAAAGCCTCTGCAACTGCCATCTCATCTCCTGTCCCTTTCATATTCATCAAAACAGCCTCTATCAGTTGCGTGTTGGCCATCAACTGTACTTTATTTGCCTGCGCCTCTGTCAGACTGCTTGTCAGTGAATCTTTCTCTTGTGTCAGCTCTTTTATTTGTGTTGTCAGTTCATCAATCTGTACAGTTCTCGCATCCAACTGTTCACTAACTGCCTTGTACTTCTCGTTGACTTCTGTCTGAGCCTTTTGTATCTTTGATGGAAGCACCAAAAACCATGCAATCGCTACGCCAATCGCCACACCAATTAATATATTGATCACTGTCTGGAAAGCAGCCCTATCCTTCTTTCCAACTGGCTGAATCACAGTCTCATTGCCACTTTGGTATACCACAGCCTCTTTCTTTTTGCGCGTGCGCTCCTCGTCCGCAGGTGTCATTTTCTCAACTTCTTTTAGATAACGCAGCGTAATTGTATTGTTTGTATCTATACTGAGAGCCTTCTCAAGCTCCTTTTTAGCCTTGTCCCACTCCTGTGTGTTTAGATATAAAAGTGCCAGCAATTGTCTAGCCTGCACAAATCGTGCATTCATTGAAACTACTTTCCTAAGCTGAATCACTGCCAAATCAAGACTGCCCTGCTGACAGTAGTTCAAAGCCATATTATATTTTTTAATTGTATGATTAAAGGAATCCAATCTTCCTGGATTATTCTGTATCATATCTATGTAATCATTCGCAATATTTTTCTCGCTTCGCACATTCTTGCTCATCACCCATTCGCTCAGTGCTGCAACAACTTCTCCGCGCTCAAAATATACGAGTCCCAACAAATTTCTGGCATCAATATGATATTTATTTAACTTTAGGCACTGGCGCAGACTCGACACTGCACCAGACAAATCCCTCACTTTCGCTCTATCTAGTGCATCATTATAGAATCGGTTGGCAGCATACATAATTTTTTTATATAGCACCACATCTGCACCACAACCTGTACAAAAATCCTTCTCTGACAATAGACATCCACAATTAAAGCAATACATACCAAGCTCCCCTATTCTTCTTCCTCAGATTCTTTTGATTCCTTAACTAGTTTTACCAAAACATCTGCAAGGTCTGTCACATCTTGATTATATATTGCATCCTCCACATCCTCAATTTCCAGGCTAGGATGAAATTTCTTTAATTCTTCTTCAAAATCTATCATGATACTCCTCCAAACACCGCCATGAATCACGCCATCCTACTATTAGCAAAGAATTTCTCCACAATCCCTGCCAGATACAGTGACCCGACAATATATACCCTGCCTCCATCTTTTCCGACTGACAAACCAAATGCAACTGCATCTTCTATTTTTTCATAAGTATATATCCCCTGTGTATTCTTGCCGGCATATCTATCAAATATACTCCTCAGCTCTGCCAGTTTCGCTCCCCGCTCTCCCGGAATATGCGTAATCACAAAATCTGTAACCATAGGAAGCTCACAAAGCATCTCTATCATCTTATTATACTGCTTATCCCTGACAACAGAAAAAATAAGCACACATCGTTTATCAAATTGATGTTTTGTATCTGTAAAAATCGGCGTTACCTTCAACGATTGCACAAACGCCGCAATCCCATCTTCATTGTGTGCACCATCAATATATACTCCCGACAGAACTTCTTCCATTCGGCAAGCCCAGTGCATCTTTCTAATTCCATTTTTTATAGATTTTATCGTAATTGTCTCAAAACCACAATCCCTCTTTAGAACTTCAGCTGCGCGAATTGCTATTGCTGCATTTTCCACCTGATAAACTGCAGTTGTGTCCACAATCAATCTACCATAATCATAATAACGACTGACAACAGAAAAATCAATGAATTTTTTCTGAATTTCATTTATTTTGTAGTCCTTTTCCGACACTGCATGACATTTACAGCTAAGTTTTTGTGCTTTCTCACAAAGAACTGCTGAAGCAGCCTTTTTTCTATCCGAAAATATGACAGGCACTCCGGCTTTCAAAATTCCCGCCTTCTCAGCAGCAATCTTGTCAATTGTATCTCCTAAATATTCCATGTGGTCTAAACCAATCTCTGTAATAATTGTGAGAATAGGATTTTTTATTATATTTGTTGTGTCAAGACGCCCACCAAGTCCTGTCTCCAATAGCAAGACATCAACTTGTGCTTTTGCAAACACATAAATTCCCATAAAAAACAACCGCTCAAAATATGTTGGATTATACTCAGGCGCAATTGCATGATATGTAGTAATCTGATCGGACAACCAATAAAATGCATTCAAAAATTCCTCCTCAGACAGAATATTGCCATCTACACAAAAGCGTTCTCTTGTTGTCATCAAATGAGGAGAGGTAAACATACCAGTCCGATAACCACTTTCCTTGCAAATGCTTTGCAGATAAGCACACACGGACCCCTTTCCATTGGTGCCTGCTACATGAATGATTTTTCCCAGACGCTCCTCACAATATTTACCTCCTGAACAATTCTGTATATACATATAAAATTTTCTTGTATCTTCTAGTGGATTCTTTTTTGCAAACTTCGGAACTTCTTCCAAAAATTGTTCCGCTGCGGCATAATTTTTTATTTGTCTTTCTACCATATTTTCCCCCTGCATTGGACTGCTTAATCAAGTAGGGAATCCTTACTTACTGTGCGACCGTTGCACTACTCTAGCAATTTATTTCTTCTACACCGAGCTGCGCAATCGAGTAGGGAAGGTTGCTTTCCCTACTCGCCGCGCGACCTGTGCGCCGCTTTAGCGGCTTATTTCCTCTGCACGGGTCTGCGCATAAAAAAGGCTCGCCTCGGAACGCGAACCCTTTTAAAGCTGAACTCTGTAATGGATTGTACAATATTGTTTTTAAATAACCACCACTGTCCCGACAATCACACCATTCTGCGAGGAATACTCCATAAAACTTGTGTCACGATTAATGACCATCCGATTGTCATCAATGCTAATAACAGTACCCTTATAGATATTCCCACTAATTTTAATCTTGGCCTCTCTTGATTTTAGTATTGTATTCTCTAACTCGTCGGCCTGTCTTTTTGCTTTCATACACTTTACATAAATCTGATTTTTTCTGACCTTAAGGTCATTGAGATGCGCCTGAAGCTGTTCATTAAGCTCTCCTGTTTGCTGTCTAACACGCAAGATTTTTGCCATTCCTGCTGCCACTTCATCCAACTCTTGATTGAGCTTATTGTACTGTTCATTCATTTCGATACGCTTTTCCATAATCTCTGGCATTACACCTACATGGATTCCTGTCTTAATTTCTGACATATTGCCTGCGTTCTGGCAACTAACCCCCATCATTGCATGCACATATCCTCCTGCAATCAGTCCCTTCTTACCAGTAAGTGTGATCTGATCCCCTGCAGTAACCTTTGAATTTAAAATAACATTCGACTGAACGCTTCCGCCTGCACTAACATTCGCATATTCAATAAATTCTGTAAAAATATCTCCGCCCGCGACAATTGCACCTTTTCCTGCCCCTTGCATACCACGTTTCAGGCAGACTGTACCTCCTGCTGTTATGTTCGCTGACTCAACTACACCGTCAACAGTAAGGCTTTTTCCAGCATGGATTGTAACTCCAGCCTCCACATTTCCATGAATGATGACGTCGCCATTAAAATCAACCAATGCATTGTTTGCATAGTCACATCCGCCTTGAACTTCATATACCTCTACTACAGACAACTTATTATCGCCGTCATACTCAATCTTGCCAGACTTAGCTGCATAGTATTTATTGGGGTCTTCCTCGTTGCTAATTCCCTTTCCTGTAAGCGGTCGAAGCTCTTTATATGTATTTGCCTTTTCGATAGCTCCAGTAACATCCCGTCCAGCAGTCCCTTGAATTGCCGGATGATACACGGCAAGTAATTGTCCTTCCTCTACATTCTGTACCAAAGACATACTCCTGTAGTCTACTGTACCATCCTTTCGGATCTCTGGCTTTGGTTTTTCTGTGTTAAAGAAAAACTCAAACCGCCCTGCATTTCCCGGATCTCCTTTTTCACTGGATGCTATCTTTACCTCACGCTCATAGATCTGTTTCTTACACATTGCTGCTACATGTGACTCATTGATACCCGCAACGACTCCATTTAGCTGAAGGTATCGTATAATCTCTGGCTTTTCGTACCTTGTGCCTTCTTCGGGCGCGCACAAGTAAAGCCACGCTTCAGTTTTATCGTCTGCTATTCTGACATAAGATTTGACATTAACCATCTGCTCACCTCCGAGAAGGCATAAACCGCCCCCTTATGCCTTTATTGTAACACGATTTATCTCAATTGCGCAAGCCGTTCTGTGACTTGTTCTTTCATTTGTACATATTTTGCTAATTTTTCCCTCTCCTCAGCAATTTTTGCCTCTGGCGCCTTTGACATAAATCTTTCATTATTTAGCATACCATTCACACGCGCAAGTTCACTTTCCAAACGCTTTTCTTCTTTTTCTAGACGCGCAATCTCCTGTGTAATATCAACCAGCTCCGCAAAAGGAATGTAAATATTGGCATTGGCAATCACAACAGAAACTGCATCCTCTGCAATTCCATTTTTATTATCTTGAATCTCCACATCAGATGCATAGGCAAGCGACGCAAAGAAAAGTTTTCCTTCTGTAAAAGTTTCCCTAATTTCTGACTTGTCAGAGACAACAAATACATGTGCTTTCTTTGAAGGCGCCACATTCATTTTGGTACGAACATTTCTGATGCCACGTACTGCCTCTTTAATAATCTCAATATCTTTCTCATCTTTTATAAAGCTGCGCGCCTCTGTATACTCTGGCCACTTAGATATCATAATCGATTCTTCCTCGGACTGAAGTGTACAGAAAATTTCCTCTGTGATAAATGGCATATATGGATGTAACAGTTTTAACGCGTCAATCAGCACTGTCTTTAATGTCCACAACGCTGCATTTTGCGAACTTATATTGTCAGAGTTGTACAATCTTGGCTTAACCATCTCAATATACCAGTCACAGAACTCATCCCAAATAAAGTCATAAATTTTTTGAACAGCGATGCCCAATTCAAAGTTCTCCATATTATCAGTGACTTCTTTTATAAGACTGTTCAATTTTGATAAGATCCAGCGATCCACTGGTTCCAAAGAATCGGATGCATCCGTCACAGTTTTGTCATCTATATTCATCATAATAAAGCGTGATGCATTCCAGATTTTATTTGCAAAATTCCGATTTGCCTCCACACGCTCATAGTAAAAACGCATATCATTTCCAGGTGCATTTCCTGTGATTAAAGTCATTCGGAGTGCATCCGCACCATACTGTTCGATAACCTCAAGCGGGTCGATCCCATTTCCCAGAGACTTTGACATCTTGCGCCCTTGCGCATCGCGCACCAATCCGTGAAACAACACTGTGTGGAACGGCTTTTCTCCCATATGTTCATAGCCTGAGAAAATCATACGAATCACCCAGAAAAAGATAATATCATATCCTGTCACAAGCACATCTGTCGGATAAAAATAATCCAATTCTTCTGTTTTGTCAGGCCATCCAAGTGTTGAGAATGGCCAGAGCGCAGAAGAAAACCATGTGTCAAGGGTGTCTGGGTCCTGCGTAAAATGTGTGCCGCCGCACTTTGGACAAGCTTCTGGCATCTCCTTTGCAACAATAATCTCTCCACAGGCATCACAATAGTAAGCTGGAATCCGATGTCCCCACCAAAGTTGTCTGGAAATACACCAATCTCTAATATTGTCCGTCCAATTATAGTACGTCTTTTCCATACGCTCAGGAATCAATTTAATAGCACCATTCTTCACTGCTTCTACTGCTGGTTTTATTAACTCGTCCATTTTGACAAACCATTGTTGTTTTACAAGTGGTTCAATTGTTGTTTTGCAGCGGTCATGTGTTCCTACATTGTGACTGTAATCCTCTACTTTTACAAGAAGCCCCATCGCATCAAGCGCTTCAACAATTGCCTTTCTTGCCTCATAGCGGTCCATACCCGCATACTTCCCACCGTTTTCATTAATGGTGGCATCATCATTCATAATATTGACAATTGGAAGATTATGCCGCTTGCCAACCTCAAAATCGTTTGGATCATGCGCTGGTGTAATTTTTACTACGCCTGTTCCAAACTCCATATCAACATATGTGTCTTCCACCACTGGAATCTCACGGTTCATCAAAGGAAGCATCAATTTCTTTCCGCGCAGATGCGCATATCGTTCATCCTCTGGATGAATCGCCACCGCAGTATCTCCCAACATTGTTTCTGGTCGTGTTGTCGCAAATGTTAGATACTCGCCCGATTCTGTACCATTTTCATTTAATACTGGATATTTTATGTGCCACAAATGCCCTAATTGTTCCTCGTACTCAACCTCCGCATCTGAGATTGAAGTATTGCATATTGGGCACCAATTAATCATTCTCGCACCTTTATAGATATACCCTTTTTCATGCATCTTACAGAACACTTCTGTCACAGCCTTATTACAGCCTTCGTCCATTGTAAAACGTTCTCTGTCCCAGTCACACGATGAACCTAACTTCTTTAATTGACTAATAATACGCCCACCATACTCTTTTTTCCAGTCCCAAGCACGCTCAAGAAATTTCTCTCGTCCTAAATCCTGCTTATCTATACCTTCTTCTTTTAATTTCTCAATAATCTTGACTTCTGTAGCAATACTAGCATGGTCTGTTCCTGGTTGCCAGAGCGTATTGTACCCCTGCATCCGCCGAAATCGAATCAAGATATCCTGCATTGTATTGTCAAGTGCATGCCCCATATGAAGCTGTCCCGTAATATTAGGAGGTGGAATTACAATTGTAAATGGTTTTTTATTCCTGTCAACCTCTGCATGAAAATATTTTCGTTCCAGCCATTTCTGATAAATTTTATCCTCCAGACCATGTGGGTCATAAGTCTTTGCCAACGCTCTACCCATGTTCTACTCCTTTCTATATACAAAAAAGCCTTTCCTGCAGACCACTGCAACAAAGGGCGAATCAATTGCCGATGGATGCGCCTCTTTGGCTTTCCTTTTCGAGAATATTCGTATTTTATTATAGTAGTAAATCTATAGCAAATTGTCAATAAAATTTTTTTATTTTTATATATAATCTTTTCTTCGGGCATGATATACTATAAACTATGTTATAATTCAATACGTTTCATTAGGAACTGTTTTCTGAACAGTTCCTTACAAAAGTACAAGGAGGATTCCTTTCGTGAAAAAAAGATTCTACAAAGCAAAGAAAATAATTTTATACACCACAGCAGCATTGATCTTTTATGCAACCCCACTATCAGTTTTTGCGGCTGAGACCAATACGCTACCTGCAGAAAGTATCCCAGTACAGAACACGCCTGTGGAAAGTACGCCTACGGAAAACAATCCTGCAGAAAATATTCCTGCAGAAAGTACACCTGTAGAAAATACACCTACAGAAAGTAGTCCCGCGGAGAATACCCCCACAGAAAGTGTCCCCATGACTCCCCCTTCCACCGAACCGCCTCTTGTGCAAAAGCCTGATGAATCCCAGTCACCAACTGAGATTCCTTCCACGGATGCTTCCAATACGGAATCGGTTCCCAACCCAACTTTACCGCAGCTTCCTTCTGACATTACGACAGCACCACCAGAACAGCCCTCTATAAAGCCTCCTGCTTCCGAAGATTCTTCCGGTCAGGATAGTTTTAATGTGACTCCTATGAGCGGAATATACTACGCAACAACCAAGCTCAATGTTCGCAGTGGACCCGGTCAAAGTCACAAAAAATTAGGCACATTAAAACAGGGGCAGGAAATTACCATAACTGGAAAAACTACAAATAACTGGTACCAAATTGAATACTCTGGTAACGCTGCGTATGTCTCTGCAGAATTTTTGTCAAACACACCACTAAATGGCGCTGATACATCTGTCACAGTAACACCTTCCTCACCTGACACCACAATTTCTGATGATGAAGCTAATGTGCCAGATGATATGGATAGTGATTTGGCATCAGATATGCAGACTGAAGAAAATACAGAAGAAAACTATTCAGAATCTTCTGGCAGTTTGTTTGGCACCCCTGTGGTGGTTGGATTAGCAATCGCTATCTTCGCTGTGTTGGCATTAATCTGTTATTCTGTATACAGCTTCTTTCGGAAAGATAGCAGTACTACTGAAGAATACGAAGATGAATCTTATGAAGACGAATATTCTAGTGACGAATATTCTGATGAACAATACTATGAAGAAAGTTATTCTGACGAAGAATTCTATGAAGAAAGTTATTCTGATGAACAATACTATGAAGAAAATTATTCTGACGAAAAATACTATGAAGACGAATTTTATGAAGACGAATATCCTGAAGAAGTGTATTCCGACGAAGAATATATCGAAAAAACGGATTCGGATCAGCATTATTCCAACGAAGAATATTCTAGCGAAGAATATACCGAAGAAGTATATTCTGATACTCAATATACAAATGATATGTACTCTGAAGAAAATTATTTTGACGAAAACGATTCCGACGCGGAATATTCCAATGAAAATGATTCCGATGAACAGTCTTTTGCAGAATATTCTGGCGAAAATGAGTTCGATCAGAATTACTCTGATGAAAAAGAGTTCCATCCTTCAAAAAATTCTCCCCCAAACAAATAGAATTATTTGTATTTATGCAATTGAGTAGGGAAAGTTCCTTTCCCTACTCGCCTCGCTGGACATTCATGTGCACAAAAAGAAAGGGGCTGTTGCAAAGCGTACATACGTCATTTGGCAACAACCCTTTTTCTTTTTCACTTGTTAAAATCCAATCTTGTTATTTGATTTTGTCCGCAACATCTTTATATCTCCATCGATCTCTCCAAGTGTCTCCAACACTCCATCTGCTGTCTCAAGCTGTGCGGAGTTGATGCAAAATACAATCCTTACTTTTCCCCCGCCAAAAATTTTAGAAAAAATGCCTGGCTTCTCCCATCTAAGAAAATAGGAAACTCTCGCTTTCATAAACGCTTTCTCCAGCATCGTCTTTGTCTCTGGATCTGTGACAGAACAAAAATCTATCTCATTGTTTACTTTTACCTTGCTATACTCATTTTCCAAAGTTGTGACGCCTTCTTTCGTTTTTATTTCTAATAATATGTTATTCCCTCTTTCATTATTAATGTCTGGCCATGATTCACATCCACAATGGTAACTGCACAATTTTTATGCACACCGCCCTTCCAGAAATCCTCAATGCCAATCCCACGCATATTTGACAAGAGCCCTCGCAAAGCTGCTCCATGCGTCGACACCAATATTGTTTCATTTTCTATATGCTTATTATGCACGATTTCCTGCAAAAAATCACCAGTTCTTACTTTTAATTCCTCTATTGTCTCAGCACCTTTTGGTGGTTGATACTCCTCTGGCTTGTCAAAAAAATTCATAAATGCAGGATCAGGAATATTATAGTTATCCTTTCCACAGCAAAGTCCTTCATACTCTCCAAAACTAATCTCAATAATTCGCGGTTCTTCAATCACAGGAATATTTCGGTCACCCTTTATAATCATTGCTGTCTCATACGCCCTCTTTAACGGACTTGTATATATTTTGGAAAATGGTACTTGTTCAAGTGCCTGTCCTGTTATGTGAGCCAATCTACGCCCTTCCTCATTCAATGGAATATCTGATCTTCCTTGAAAACGTCTCTTTACATTCCATTCTGTCTCTCCGTGGCGTATCAAATACAGCTTCATTCTTTCCTCCATACACAACATAGTCTTTTAGATTCTTCTTTATGCTTTTAACGTCCGTGATAAAATGTCAAAAAACCCATAGTAATTACATAAATACTATAATATACTTTTTAAAAAAATACAAGATTGCAAAATCACATCCGTTGCTTTTTTTTCTAAAAAACCGTATACTAAAAATGTAACCTATTTCATAAATTTATTGCTTGTGCGGCTGCTATCCGACAGCAATGAATTGTTAGATTGACGATTCACTCTTTAATGAACAAAAATAGCTGCGTTAACAGACGTAAAAGTGCAATAGCACGATTTTTGCAAAGGAAAGAGCAAGTTGTTTTCAACAATTCCATCGCACAGTTGGCAAATTTTTAGGGAGGAGATGCTATGATCCGATACTGTAAAAACACAAGATATTCTATTTATTACACACTTGCAAAAATTTTTATTTGTATGTTTTTGTTCCTCTCAGTTTTTGAAGTTCTGTCTGTAAGGGCAGCAGAAGTTCCAGAAACGGAGAATCCAACACCTGATACACCTCCAAAAACAGAAATATCTATTTTAAACTCTAAGATATCTGTAGGCACATCGCTCGATTACACAGCACCAATCATAATCACTTACTATGACTGTTATGGTACACGCATCGCTCAGAAAAAATCTGAGAAACCAAAACAGGGAGATACACATACGATAACCATCAGCGAATTTTATGATCCCATGACTGGTGAAAACTATGCAGAATATGAAATCACCGCCTACAATGCGACTGCAAAGAGTATGAAGCTCTCCTTAAAAGGAGTGTCTTCTGGTCCAGAATTATCACATAAACTTACAGAAATCATCATAAAAAAAGCACCTAATAAAACTAGCTACTCCGACGGGGAATCATTTGACAGAAGTGGTATGGTAGTAAGTGCATTTTACTCTGATAATCGATGGCGAAATATTTCAAATTATACAGTCAGTCCAGAAAAATTATCTGTTGGAATGGATTCTGTTAAAATCACCTTTTCAGAAGGTACTGGAAAGGACAAAATAACCAAAACAACCACCCAACGTATCACCGTTCATTCTGGATCTGATTCGTATATCATTACAGCAAACGCTGCAGCAGGTGGGTCTATTTCTGATTCGGGAAACCATTCTGTAAATCGTGGTAACAGCAAAACCTATACAATCAGCCCGTCAGGAGGACATCGAATTAACTATGTGGAAGTGGATGGAAATAACGTAGGTGCAGTCTCCTCTTACACCTTCCATAATGTGCATGAGAATCATTCCATTAATGCTTATTTTGTGGCAGGCAGTTTTGAATCCAACAAAAAACTAACTGTAATTGGAAGTTTTGCTGTAACAAATGCGTCTGGGTCTTACCAACCTAGCGCCAAAATATCAATCGATGCGGGTTTTGTGCCTGGTTTTTCCTTTGCAGGGTGGACCTCATCCGACGGAAGCCTTTATTCACAACCTACAATTTCCTATATCATGCCTTCTTATGATGTCATATTATATGCTAACTGGATTCCGTCCAACTTATCAAATACACAGCATCTTATAAAAACCACTAACTTAAAAGAACCACAACTATTTGGCTGGACAGATATCGCTAATAAGCTTGCATTCTTCAATTCGGAAGATCTCGCTCAGCCAGGAAGTCCTGTTTTGAATGTCGCCGTGGAAGGTATGCAATGCTATATAGATGCCACCCCAATAGCAATGCTCAATACACGACAAGGAATTGCTCTTGAGGTATCTTTTGGTACAGATGCAAGTTTTGTTTTCTATAGTGATGTGGATAACTCCCATTTTACAGGGACAGATTTAAGCTATACCTGTACTACTGGCACAGATCTTTTCTTCCATGAAAAAAAGATTGTATTTGCACAGCCAGGAGGTATCAATACTAATATTTGTATCTCTTTATCTTTGCCAGAAGCACAGCCAGGGCAACTCGCATATGTATATTTGATAGATGAAAATGGTTCAGAAATTATCTATCTCCCTGCTGTCGTTGACACAAATAAAAAAATATCTATACCAATTAATACAAAAATCAATCTAAGCGTTAAATATTAAAACAAATTTAATTGAATAAGAAACACACTTTCCATGTTACAGATGCACCATACAATCGTATATTTCTTCTGTATCAGCGAGTGCATAAAAAAGCGAGAACGTCTAAAGACTCCTCGCTTTTTTCTTTTTATGCGCAGACCCGTGCAGAGGAAATAAATCGCTAAAGCGACGCACAGGTCCGCGCAAGTAGGGAGAAGATGAATCTTCTCTACTTGATTGCACACGGGCACCCAAGTGAAATTTGTCAGCAAAAACTGACAGGTGCCCAGCGCGCGAGTAGGAAGAAGGTAAATCTTCTCTACTCGGTCCTTAGAACACATATAGACTGTGCAGGCATTGACAGCACTCCTGTATTAAGTTCGACCACTTCTCCGTTTAGCGTAAGATATCCATAAAGTTCCATATCTGCAAGCATAGTTTCTTCAAGAGAAATCGCGATCACTTCATCTGATGTGTTATACGCAATCGCTATTGTGCTATCCTCATAAGTCTTTGTAATCACTGCCTGATTTCCCTCAGTCAATTCTTCAACAATCTCAATTTCTCCCCGCGCAATCTCAGGATTCTCATTTCTAAGTCGCACAGCTCTTTTGTAATAATTTAAGATAGAGTATGGGTCCTTTTGTTGCTGTTCAACCCCTGCAAACGCACTGACAATATCCTTATCCGCATCTACAGGGCCATTTGTCATGCCTGTAGTGTCTGTGTCTGACCAAATCATTGGCAAACGTTTATTCTCATCTTTTTTTCCAGAGCTTGACATTCCAATCTCCTCGCCATAATACACAAATGGGCTGCCATTCATTGTCATTAAAAGACCACATGCCATCTTCATATCATTTGCATCTTTCATAAGACTGTTGGCCACACGTCCCATATCATGATTGGCAATAAAAGGCGCATCGATATACTCAGGATTCTGGTCCGCATAATCTGTCTGATATCCTACCATATTCTCTACAAAATTCGCCACTTTATAATTGCCTCTCGCCGTTTTAATCAGTTTTCCTTCCGCGTCAGCCACATCAAAATTAAACATGCTGGGCGTTCCACTTGCATAGTAATCTGCTATTATTGATTTGCTTGCCCACACTTCTGACACCATATAAAAATCAGGATTTAAGTCTGTGCAATAGCTATACAACCAGTCAAGTGTTTCCGTATTAAACTCCGTGTCATTTTCCTCAAAGTGCAAGGCAGCATCCATTCTAAACCCGTCCACGCCTATATCAATCCAGAAACTAGATATTGCTTCCAGTTCTTCTCGGAGTGTATCACTTGCAAGATTAAGATCAGGCATTTCTGACCAAAATCCTCCTTCATAATACCAATTTGTGCCACTAACTGGATAATAAGTTCCGCTAACCTGCTCCTCTGCAAAATGATAGTAATCCACATAAGAGCACACATCCAAATCTGGTTCCTCCCCTTCTGGAAGCGTTCTCAAATAGTCACATGCATCCACAAACCATTGATGCTGTGATGAGGAGTGATTAATTACAAAATCAATCACAACACGAATCCCTCTTTCATGGCACTCTTGGACTAGATTTTCAAAATCTTCAATCGTACCATACTCAGCATCGATAGAACAGTAATCCACAACATCATACTTGTGATACGTCGTAGACTGCATAATTGGCATTAACCAGATTCCATTAAAGCCCATTTCCTCAATATAATCCAATTTCTCTATAACGCCGTTTAAGTCCCCAATCCCATCTCCATCAGAATCATAGAAAGAATAAACAAAAATCTCATAATAATTTCTATAATTATCATCAATTATATTTAATTCCTGTTCATAATCATATGGAATTGCACCGACAATTTCCATACTTTCCTCTGCACTATCTTCCTCGTCAGATTCTGCGACATCTGTTTCCAAGTCAGAAGTATTATCTTCCACAACAGGTTCCGTCTCCTGTGCTACTACATCTTCTGTGCTACCACAACCACAAAAATTCAATGCCACCAGCACTGACATTGTGACACTCAACAAACGCTTTCCAAACTTTTTATGCATACTTATCCCTCTCATTTCCCTATTTTTTATTACAAATATACAAATTGATTGTATGTCAACAGAACTGATTTACAATCCACAACAAGAATGCTGATTGTATTCTTGAATTGTATCGTTTCTTAGAATTTTACACATTATTCCAAAACGACTCCTGTTATTACTATAACAGGAGTCGTTCCAACATACTTATTTATTTTGTTTTTCTTCATCAAGACCATACTCTTTCAGGCAGCTTTCGCCCCATGATTTTCCACGGCCTCTCTGCCAGTCAATTCCACTTCTCAGTCCAAAACCAAGTGCGGCTCCAACCAATAGCGCACCGACAATCAATTGAAAAATCATAACTTTGTCTTAACCCTTTACAGCACCGCCAGTTACACCTTCTACATAATACTTTTGCAGACACATGAACAAAATCGTGACTGGTATTGCAACCAACACACCGCCGGCGCAGAATCTTGTAAAGTATCCCTGATAGTCACCTATAAACAACCATCTTTGCAAACCTACAGCAACATTGTAACTCGCACTGTTACCGAATGCCACGTAAGAAGCAAACACATAATCACACCAGGGTCCCATAAATGCAACCAACGCTTGATAAATAATAATCGGCTTTGCCAGAGGAATAATCATACCAAAGAAAATCTGTGCTCTTGTTGCACCGTCAATTCTCGCCGCTTCGTCCAATGCTTTTGGAAGCGTGTCAAAGAAACCTTTACAGATATAATATCCCATACCAGAACTTGCAACACTAATTAAAATCAATCCAGGAACAGCGCCTTCCTGTGTCAGACCGAACTGCTTCAATAGGAAATAGAGACAGATCATGCTTAAAAATCCAGGGAACATACCAAGGATTAGCCAGAATCTCATCAAAAGTTCACGTCCCTTAAAACGCATTCTCGAAAGCACATAGCTGGTGCAAAGCACAAATATTGTCTGTCCAATTGTCACGAAAATTGAAATAATCAATGTGTTTTTGTACCAGTTTACAAAATTGCTGCTCGGATCAAAGAGGAATCTGTATGAATCCAAGGAAAATTTCTTAGGAATGACATAGTCGACCATACCGCCGCCCATCTCGTTATAGGAGCGGAAACTTTGCAACACTAGGCACACAAACGGAAACAGCCAGATAATGCTAACTAGTACCAATATAATATAAATAATTATATTTGTAATCTTTTTCTTACTTGCCATTATTGGAATCCCTCCTCATCCTTTACTGAAGGTAAGATATTGTATACCACCAGCGAAATCACTGCCGTCACCACAAATACCATAATACCGATAACGGCTGCCATTCGGTAATTCGTATCATTGACAGTTAATTTGTACAGCCATGTGATCAATAAATCCGTTCGTCCCGCACCACCAGTCAACTCTGTACTCAACGGAGAACCAGTATTGAGCAAATAGATCACGTTGAAATTGTTTAGGTTTCCTGTAAATGATGTCAACAGATAAGGACCTGTCACGAAAAGCATGTATGGCAGGGTAATCTTTATCGCTGTTGACATTACTAATGCTAATACACGCTTTTTCATATTTTCTACCTCTCCTTGCTAATATAATTTGTAATTTTTTATTATTAAAATCCTATATAGGATTATAATAAACAAATGTACTAGATTTTCTCCTGACATATTCATGATATTGCTAGATTTTATTCACTTTTCTACTTTATTTTCTAACATACTGCATAAAATTACTATATGCTATATAACCGTTTTTCGAGCAATTTTAAACATTGGAAACGATACCAATTTATGTTATAAAGAAAACTATACCGCTTATTCTTGTTACAAATCATTCCATAAGCTATTTTTAGTAATAAATCTGTTTATAAATGATTAAATCTGCTGCAACTTTATTGTAATTTAATATTATCAATTGTGCACTTTATTTTCAATGGGAAATATTGACGATAAATTATATTTTGATTTGTGAATTGCGCACATAATTTTTTTCGTTTTTTTTCGTAATGTAAATATTCTATAAAAAGTACAATTCAGAATACAAATAATTTATTAAACATTACTATTAAGTAAAAATGGTTCTCTTTCTCCTACTCGCGCGACGGACACAGACTGTTTTTGCTGTATGGTTTCTCTCCACGTCCGTGCACAAAAAAGATGAGTGCACACAGACACTCATCTCAAAAGATTTCACATTTTATATGTATATTATATATTTTTAAATAGATGTACTTCTACTTTCAGCTCGTCAGAAATTTCTTTATTGTTCTCTGCGCGCTCTCGAATACCAGCCAGCGACTCTACAAGGTGCGATGTATTATTTGCAACAATCGTAACTCCCTGTGTATTCTCCTCAACAGCAGTGTTGATACCATCAATACCACTTGTAATCTGAGAAATAGTCTCCTCAAGGTTTTGTGATTTGTGATTAAAATCACCAAGCATACCATCAATACTATCTGCGTCATCATGGTATTGACTTGCAATATCAACAAATTTATCATAGTCAACCAAAACTGCTGTATCAATAAAATTAAGCATCTCATTGGCATCTCGCGCTAGTTCTTCTACCGCCTGTGTTACAGCTACACTAATGTGTTGAATATTATTTGCTGTGTCACGGCTGTTATCCGCAAGTACACGAATTTCATCTGCGACAACAGAAAATCCTTTTCCTGCATCTCCTGCACGTGCTGCTTCAATCGAAGCATTCAATGCCAACAAGTTCGTCTGGCTAGAAATACTCAAAATCTCGCTGGTAAGACTGTTAATCTTCTCCACACTACGACTGTTCTCAATTGCAACTTCCAGAAGTTCCCTGTTAGAAGTCATCATTCCAACAGTATTTTTCTTACTATTTACCGCCTCTGTACGGAAACTTTGTGCTTTATTTCTAATCTCACTCACTAACCCAGAACCTTCTTGCGCTCGACCACGCATATCCTTTGCAAGTTCCAATACGTTCTGCGACCCCTGTGTAATCTGATCAAGCGTTACAGAAATTTCTTCCATGCTTGCTGACATTTCTTCCATAGTAGCAGACACATCGCTCGCGCTTGACTCAGATTGCCTAATATTTTGATTGATATCTCCAACATGTGCCTCCATATTATTGGAACTAATTTGAATCTTTTTCATAATCATCTGAAGTTGGTCAATAAAATTATTGATTCCACTTACCAACTGCCCAACCTCATCCTGTGTCTTTACATAAATACGTTGTGTCAGATCACCATTTTGATTCTCAATGTCATTAATTATTCTATTAAGGAACTGTTAATAAATTAATCCTTACAATTGGGTTTGATTTTATAATTC